>DATJFP010000016.1 GCA_035495615.1 Verrucomicrobiia bacterium
ACGAGGACGGGCTTCGAGTCCAGTTCATGGAATAACTTCGTCGGCCCCTTTTTCCCTTGGGCCTTGGAGAAGCGGCTGCCGGTTCCGCCGGCAGCCACGATGAGTGAAATGCGCATGACTACCTCGCGGGCGCCTGATCTCCGTTCGTGACGGGCTTCTTCATCTCGGGCGCGGCCGTCTGGGGAACGCGCGCGGGACGCGCGGCGCCGCGGCTGCGGTCGAAATCGCGTTCGGAATCCTCGGAAAGCTTGGCGAAGATCATGCGGCCGGCCTGGGTCTGGAGCACGCTGGTGATCGAGACGTTCAGCGTCTGGCCGATGCGGCGGCGGCCGTTGTCCACGACGACCATCGTTCCGTCGTCGAGATACGCCACGCCCTGGTCGTGTTCCTTGCCTTCCTTCAGAATTTTCACCTGCATGAGTTCGCCCGGCATCACGATGGGCTTCAGCGCGTTGGCCAGCTCGTTGATGTTGAGCACTTTCACGCCCTGCAGCTCGGCCACTTTGTTGAGGTTGAAGTCATTGGTGAAGACCTTCGCGTTCACGACCTGCGCCATTTTCACGAGCTTGGCATCGACGGTGTTGAATTCCGGGAAGTCCATCTCGTTGATCTGGACGCGCACGTTGGGGTTGCCCTTGATGCGGTTCAGGATGTCGAGCCCGCGGCGGCCGCGGTTGCGCTTCAGCGGGTCGGAGGAATCGGAAATGAGCTGCAGTTCTTTCAGGACAAAGCGCGGCAGGATGAGCTTGCCGGAAAGAAAGTGCGTTTCGCAGATGTCCGCGATGCGGCCGTCGATGATGACGCTGGTGTCGATCAGGATAAGCTCTTCGCCCGAGCCCTTGGTGTCCAGCTTCACGAACGGGATCATGAGCGTGAATTCGTCCTGGCCCCGGAGGATGGTGATGACGCCGAGGTAGGTGAAGACGATCGCGGTGGAAATCCCGAACTGGCGCATGGCTTCGGGCGTGAAGCCCATGTAGGCCACAACCATCATGGTAAGCCGGTGGACGAGCAGGCCGAGCGCGGCGCCGATCAGGACGGACAGGATGTTGCGGACGGTGAAGCGCTTGAAGAAGACGTCAATCGAGACGACGAGAAGGCCGGTAAGAAATCCGATGCCGGCTTTCACGAGAGGAAGGTCCGAGAGATGGAATGCCGCAAACCAGGAATTGTCCGCGTAGTACATGAAGAGGCTGCAAAGCAGAATGAAAAGAAAACGAATGAAGAGGATCATGCGGTGTGCTCCTTACGTTAGACAAACGGAAGAATGAAATGAGATGAAAAATCATGCTCCATACTGTATTGACTGTATTAACCGTAGCAGCTTTACGAAACAGACTCACGAAGTACCTCTAGTAAATTTAGTAAGGATCGAACAAGGAACGCCTCCGCACCTGGAAGCGCCGCCTTTTATTAAAAAATGCCTAAAAACTTACCGCCCCCGTCCTTTTTCATCAGCCTCCAGGGGTGGGTCTTGATTTCCTTCACGAAAGCGTCGAGCTCTTTGTACAGGTCGTCCTTCATCAGAAGCTGGCCGGCCGTGCCTTCGCCGTTCTTCATGTGTTCGAGAATCTGGCTGAGCGAATCCGCGGACGACTGGATGTTCTGAATGGTGGTCTTATTGTTCTGGCCCGTTCCGCTCATCAGGGTGTTCAAAGAGTCGGTCAGGTTGCCCAGGTTGATCACGATCTTCTTGAAGGACTCGCGGCCTTCGTCTGTCGCAAGCGCGCCCTCGAAGCTGGACAGGATGTTGTCGAGGCGCGTCGCGATGTCGTTGGCTTTTTGGACGAGGGTTTCCACGGCAACCGGGTTTTCCCCGTTCACGATGGCGCCGGGCTTGATCGCGGGCGCGTTGCCGGGTTTGGGCGTGACTTCGATGTGCGGCTCGCTGAGGACGTGCGTGCCGCGGATGAAGAAGCCGTAGTTCTCGCGGATCTCGGTTCCTTTTTCGATAAAGAGCTTCACGTGGACTTTCGTGTCCCCGGTCGCGGGATCGAGGACCAGCTTCACGCCGTCCACTTCGCCGATGCGCACGCCGGCCATGCGGACGGGCGCGCCTTTGTCGAGGATGCTCACGTACTCGTAAACCACGTCGAACTTGTAGCCCGGACGGAAGAGGTAAACGCCGCTGACGAAAAACACGAGGACGGTCAGGATGATGAATCCGATGATGACGAACATGCCGACGACGACTTCATTGCGGTTCTTTTTCATAAGTGCCTTTCGTTATTCAACATAACACCTTAGGAAGCCATTTTCATCCATCCGGGGCTTTGTTTCAAGAACTTTTATCCTGCGTGATCGGGCCTTTGGCCGAACCGCTGATAAACTGCCGGATGACCGGATCCTGCGTATTCTTGAATTCCTCGGGCGTCCCGAGGCCGATGATCTGGCCCTTGTAAAGCATGGCCATCCGGTCTCCGACCTTGAACGCGCTCGTCATGTCGTGGGTGACCACAATCGACGTGACCTTGAGCTTGTCCGACATCCGCAGGATGAGATCATTGATCACGTCCGAATTGATCGGGTCCAGGCCCGTCGTGGGCTCGTCGTACATGATGATTTTCGGGTCGTTGCAGATGGCGCGCGCAAGGCCTACGCGCTTTTTCATGCCGCCCGACAGCGCGGCCGGCATGTATTCCTCGATGTCGTGCAGTCCCACCAGTTCCAGCTTTTCGCGGACTCTCTCGCGGATCACGTCCTCGGTGAGATGGGTATGCTCGTAAAGCGAGAAGCCGACGTTTTCACGCACGTTCAGGGAATCGAAGAGCGCCGCGCCCTGGAACAGCATCGAGAGCTTCGGACGGAATTCGTCCAGCTCGGCCGGTGACAGCGTGAAGATGTCTACGCCGTCGATCAGCACGGTCCCCTGATCCGGTTCGAGAAGCGCCAGGATGTGCTTGATGAGCACGCTTTTCCCGCAGCCCGACTGCCCCATGATCACCATGGTTTCGCCGTCTTTGATCGTGAGGTTCACGCCTTTCAAAACGTGATGGCTGCCGAACCACTTGTGCAAATTTTTGATCTCGATCATCGCGAATCCTAGAAAAAGTAAAAAACGGCGGTGAAAAGGGCGTCGGAGGCAATGATCAGCACGAGCGCGCAGACGACGGCCATGGTCGTGGCGCGTCCCACGCCTTCGGCGCCGCCCGAAGCCCGGAACCCGAAATAGCAGCCGACCGTCGAAATAATGCCGCCGAAAAAGAACGCTTTAAGAAGCCCGGTCATCACGTCTTTGACGACCATGACGTCCACGCTGCGCTTCAGGTACTGGTGCGAGCTGATGCCGAGCTTGAAGACGGCGATGAGATAGCCGCCCATCATGCCGACAATGTCCGAATAAATCGCCAGCATGAACAGCATGAAGAACGCGGCGATGAAGCGCGGGACCACGAGGTAGCGCACCGGGTCCACCGCGAGCGCTTTCAGCGCATCGATCTGTTCCGTGACTTTCATGGTGCCGAGTTCCGCGGCAATGGAAGCGCCGACGCGGCCGGCCACGACCATGGCCGTCAGCACGGGTCCCAGCTCGCGGCAGATGGAAAGCGCGACAAGGTCTGAGATGAACTGCTGCGCGGCAAAAAGTTTCAGCTGGTAAGCGGACTGCAGCGCGAGCACCATGCCGGTGAAAAGGGCCGTGAGAAAAACGAGCGGCAGCGAAGTCACGCCGATCTTCTGCATCTGGTTCACGGTCAGCTTCCACTTGATGGGCGTCTGCGTCATGGATTTGATCGTGTCGACGAAGAGAAGGCTGAGGCCGCCCGCGTGATAGGCGAGCTGCATGGACAGGACTCCCACCGTGCGGAAATAATGATGGATGGGCAAAAATTTGCGCAGCGTTTTCAGATTTTCGTTCACGTGCATAAGTCGCTTCTTTCCATTGCCCCCTCACCCTTCCCTCTCCCCTTAGGGGAGAGGATTAAGGAGAGGGGCGGTTAAAATTTGATCTTGGGCCCCACGGCCGCGTAATTTTCTTCCGTCAGCGGGTCCGACTCGCCGAGCCGCGTCCCCTTGTTTTCGTTTTTCAAATCCAGGTTGAGCGTGGACAGGCGCGAGAGCACGTCCAGCTCCAGATTGCTGTCCGCCTCGTTGGCGCTCAGCGACATTCCCTTCCACAAAATGAGCTTGTCCGCGGTCTCGACGCGCACGCCCGCGAGGATGTTGTCCAGCGAGAGATCGAACGCGCCGACCAGATGCAGCGTGGTCCTGCCCTTGAAGATGCGCGAGTCATCCAGCGCGAGATACGGCGGGAAGCCGCGGAACTGGATCATGGCGCGGTCGAATTCCAGCTTGCCGAGCGCGCCGTCTTTGATGCTGAAAACGCCGGAGACGTCGGGCTTGCGCGCCGCGCCTTCGATCTTGAGCTTGCCTTCGGCCACGCCGCGGAGCGGCGGCAGCGGGCGCGCCGCGAATTCCTTGGCGCCGGCCAGGTCGAGGCCGGAAACTTTCAACGCGAGATCGCATTCCGGCTCGCGGCGGTCCAGCATGACCTTGCCCGTCATTTCGAAAATGCTGCCCCACGCGCCGGAAAAATCCTTGATGCCGCGCGGGTCGAGACGGAACTTGCCGCGGAAATCATCGAACGGCTCCTGCTCGAGGATAAAATAGTCCGTGGAGAAATTCGCCTGGAATTCCCACGCGTCATTGCCCCAGCTCGGCTCCACGGGCGTAAGTTCCACACGCGAGGCCATGACGAGATCCATGCCGAAAAAATCCAGGTGATTCAGGTCGAGTCCGAGCGTGAAGTCCAGGCCGCTCAGATTGGACGTGACGCTCAGGCGCTGAAAGCCGTTTTCGAAAGCGAGAGAATAATCCCCGCTTTGGAAATCCAGCATGCCGCGCCCGGACTGTCCGCCGCTGGTCGTGAGGTTTTCGAGAAAAATTTTCGTGGCCTCGCGGCGGATTCCGCCCTCGAATTCGAAGCGGCGGCCCGCGAGAAAACCCGCGGAAGCATGAATTTTTTGTTTGGCCAGGTCCACGGACGCTTCAAGCCTGCCGAGCCTTTCGTTTTTACCCAGGTCCATGGCCAGGCGCAGCACAGGCGAATTTCCGCCGTCCATCGACGCCTCGAGAACGCTTTCCCATCCATGCGACTTCACTTTGAGAGGCCCGGCGCGGAAATTTCCGTTTTCCAGCGTGAGCGCGCCGCGGATGTCTTCGAGGTCCACGGGAAAATCACCGGACAGGCGCGCGCCTTCCAGCATCACTTTGATGCCGTACTGCTTTTTCAGCAGGTCGACGTAGGCCTTGAGATGAAACGGCCCGCTCAGCACGCCTTCGGCGCTGGCCTTGAAGTCCAGGTTGGCAATACCGTTGAAGCCGGGCCTGAAGCTGCCGCGGATTTCGCGCAGGATGACCGGCGTATTAATTCCCGGCACCCGGCACTTGATGCGCCCGTCCCGGAAATCGATTTTCGAAAAAAGCGAACGCAGCGCTTCGTTCTGGGAACCGGCCAGGACGTCGCGCAGGACAAGCGGATCTTCCACTTCCAGGCGCGGGGCTTCCAGGAAGATGCTGCTGGGAATCCTGAAATTGCGGCTGAGAAGCTGCGTCAGAGGATAGCGGAAAACCGCCCGCGGGATTTCGAGGCCCACGCGGGACGGAGCTTCGCCTTTTTCGATGACGATGCCGGTGAGAAGGACTTTGTTGAAGGAACGGACCTGGATGCTTCCGATGGCCACCCGGCCGCCGAACTTGGCCTCGAGGTGCTGCATGGCCGCGGCCTTGAAGGCGCCCGTCTGGACGTAGCGCTGCAAGAAACCATAGGCCGCGCCCATCGCGAGCAAAAAGCAAACCGACAGGCCGGCAAAGAAACGGCGGAAGCCTTGGGTCATGGCCGGGTGCCTTAGCTGCTTTTCTCGAACGCGATCACTTCCCCGCGAAGCTCCGCGCGGATCTTGTCCCCGTCCTGGAATTTGCCGGAGAGGATTTCTTCGGCCAGGACGTTTTCGATGTAGCGCTGCAGCGTCCTCTTGAGCGGACGCGCTCCGAAAACGGGATCGTATCCTTTGTCGATGAGGAATTTGAGCGCCTCGGGAGAAAGGCTCAGTTCCATCCTCTTGTCGCGCAGGCGAAGCTTGACCTCTTCGAGTTCCAGATCGATGATCTGCTCGAGGTCCTGGCGCGTGAGCGGGTGGAAAACGATGATGTCGTCGATCCTGTTCAAAAACTCGGGGCGGAAAACGCGCCGGGTTTCATCCAGGAGCTTTTTCTTCATCGTGTCGAAATTGACGGCCTCTTCCTTGGGGTTGCCGAAACCAAGGTTGGCCTTGCTTACGAGTTCCGCGCCCACGTTGGAGGTCATGATCACGATCGTGTTCCGGAAGTCGACCTTGCGGCCGAACGAGTCCGTGAGACGGCCTTCTTCCATGAGCTGGAGAAGGATGTTGAACACGTCGGGATGCGCTTTTTCGATTTCATCGAAGAGCACGACCGCGTAAGGCCGGCGGCGCACTTTCTCGGTGAGCTGTCCGCCTTCTTCGTAGCCCACGTAGCCCGGGGGCGCTCCGACGAGGCGCGACACGTTGAATTTTTCACCGTACTCCGAGCAGTCGACCACCGTGATCGCGTCCGCATCGCCGAACATGAATTCCGCGAGGCCGCGCGCGAGCAGCGTCTTGCCGACGCCGGTGGGCCCGAGGAAAATGAACGTTCCGATCGGGCGCTTCGGGTTGCGCAGGCCGGAGCGCGAACGGCGCACGGCGTGCGAAATGGCGCGGACGGCTTCGTGCTGGCCGATGACGCGCTTGTGCAGTTCTTCTTCCATGCGCAGGAGGCGGCTCGTCTCTTTTTCTTCGAGACGCGACACCGGAACGCCCGTCCACTTCGCCACGATCGTGGCGATGTCTTCGTCCGTCACCTGGACTTCGACTTCGGACTTGGATTCCTTCCAGCGCTTCTTCACGTTGAGGAGTTCTTCCTTGGCCTTGCGTTCGTCGTCGCGGAGTTTCGCGGCTTTCTCGAAATCCTGCGCCTTGATCGCGGCTTCTTTTTCGCGTTTGAACGCCTCGATGTCCTGTTCCAGCTTCTTTAAGTCCTTAGGCATCGTGGTCATCGAAAGACGCGCGCGGGAAGCGGCTTCGTCGATGAGGTCGATGGCCTTGTCCGGCAAAAACCGTCCGCTGATGTAGCGTTCGGAGAGCTTCACCGCAGCCTCGATCGAGGCGTCAAGGATCTTCACCCGGTGATGCGCTTCGTACTTGTCGCGCAGGCCTTTCAGGATCAGGATGGCCTCGTCGACGGACGGCGGGTCCACCATGATCGTCTGGAAACGGCGCGCGAGCGCGGCGTCTTTTTCAATGTACTTGCGGTATTCGTCAAGCGTCGTGGCGCCGATGCACTGGATTTCGCCGCGGGCCAGAGCGGGTTTCAGGATGTTCGAGGCATCGATCGCGCCTTCCGCGCCGCCGGCACCGACCAGCGTGTGGATTTCGTCGATGAACACCATGACATTGTCCGAACGGCGGATCTCGTCCATGACGGCCTTGATGCGCTCTTCGAACTGGCCGCGGTATTTCGTGCCGGCCACCATGAGAGCAAGGTCGAGGACGACGATGCGCTTGTCCGCGAGAATTTCCGGAACGTCGCCGGAGATGATGCGCTGGGCAAGGCCTTCGACAATGGCGGTCTTACCGACGCCGGCTTCTCCGAGAAGCACGGGATTGTTTTTCGTGCGTCGCGCGAGGATCTGGATGACGCGCTCGATTTCATCGTGACGGTTGACGACGGGGTCCAGCTTGCCTTCGCGCGCAAGCTGCGAAAGATCGCGGCCGAACGCGTCGAGCGCCGGCGTTTTCGCCTTCGTCTTTCCGGTCCCCATGGCGCCCTGAGAACCCTGGGCGGCATGTCCTCCGGCGGAAGCGCTGGGCGTGGAAGAACCGAGCAGTTTGATGACCTCGGCGCGGACTTTGTTCAGGTCGAGGCCGACATTCATGAGCACGTGGCTGGCCACGCCCTCGCCTTCTTTAATAAGGCCGAGCAGCAGGTGCTCGGTGCCGATGTAGTTGTGGCCGAGCCGGCGCGCCTCGTCCATGGCCAGCTCAATGACTTTCTTGGCCTTGGGCGTGAACGGGATGTCCCCGGAAACAATCGTGGCCGGGCCGAACTGGACCAGCTTCTCGACTTCCAGGCGAATCGTATCCAGGGAAAGGCCCAGGTTTTGAAGGACCGCGGCGGCAACGCTTTCCCCTTCCTTAATAAGTCCCAGGAGGATGTGCTCGGTTCCGATGTAATCGTGGTTGAAGCGCTTGGCTTCTTCCTTGGCTAAGATGATGACTTTTCTGGCGCGTTCCGTGAAACGGTCAAACATGACAACCTCCGACGTTATGATGCCTAAGTGCTTCTAATATATATCTTTTATGCATCTTCCAGCTCTATATTTTCGAACCTTTTGGCTAAAACCCGCAATTCTTTTTTCTGGGTCTCATTAAGATAAGTCTGGCTATAGGGTTACGTTCTTTAATTTTTCCCGGATCAGGTCGGCCCGGGCCTCGTCCCGCTCCCCGGAATTGAGGGCCTTGGCCTTGAGCTTCTGCAAATGCGCGGGCTGAATCAAAAGGAACAGCCCGTTCAAATCCTGCTGGGTCAGGTTGATCTTCAGCATCCCGGCCTGCACGCCGAGCTGGACCAGCGACAAATGCTGGGTCGCCTCGGTCGACGATATGATGCGGCCGCATTTGAGCGCCCCGAGCGCGCGCCAGATCTGGTCCTCGAACTTGCCGGATTTTTTGCTCAGCAGATGCGTCCGCGCCTCTTTCTCGTGCTCGACGACCTGGCGGATGACCCGCTCCAGGTTGTCGATGATCTCGTCTTCGCGCTGTCCCAGCGTCATCTGGTTCGAGAACTGGAAAAGATTTCCCGTCGCCTGCGTGCCTTCGCCGTAAAGCCCGCGCGCGGCCAGATTGAGTTTCGCCAGCGCCTGCAGGACTTTGTGCACCTGCTTGGTCAGGACAAGCCCGGGCAGGTGCAGCATGCAGGACGCGCGAAGCCCCGTGCCCACGTTCGTTGGGCAGGCGGTCAGATAACCGAGCCCGGGATTAAACGCGTATTCCATCGAGCCGTCGAATTCATTGTCGATCTTGTTGATGATCTGCCAGGCCTTTTGCAGGTCGAGCCCCGACTGGAAGGCCTGAAGCCGGAGATGGTCTTCTTCCAGCACCATGATGCTCACCACTTCGTCCGGGCTCATGGCCACGGCGCCGGCCTCTTTCTGTCCCGCGTGCTCGCGGCTGATCAGGTGCCGTTCGACCAGGAACTGCAAATCCACTTCCGTCAGGCCGTCGAAGCGCACGATCTCGAGATTTTTCAGGGCCTCGTTTTTTTTCAGAGACTCTTCCACCGCCTTCACGATCTGCGCCTTCTGCCCGTTCTTCAATTTTTCCAGGAACGGAAAGCCCAGGATGTTGCGTGCCAGGCGCAGCCGCGAGCTGACCACGACGTCGGACATGGGCCCCGAAGCGCGCAGCCATTCCGCCGGCTGTCTGACCAAATCGCTCATGCGGCTCATTCTTTTTTCTTTCCTTTTTTCAGGCGCTGCTCGATGGTCTTGATTTCGTCGCGGAGGCGGGCCGCGTCTTCGAAGTGTTCGTTCTCGACGCTCTTGCGCAGCCGGTCCTGGAGGACCCGCAGGTCGTAGGCGGCCGTTTCGGACTTGGGCATGTTCTTGGGCTGTTTGCCGGTATGCTGCGTCGAGCGCTGCACGCGCTTGATGAGCGGAAGCAGCATTTTCGTGAACGCCCCGTAGCAGCCCGGGCATCCGAGGCGGCCCGTGCGGCCGAAATCATCGTAGGTCAGGCCGCACTGCTCGCATTTGAGCGCGGGTTTTTCGACCCCGAGGAGGGACATGGCGTCCATGTGGGAAAGGCCGGTGAGCAGCTCGCCCACGTTGAAGTGCGTTTTGAAGTCCGAGCCTTTTTCCTGCGCGCAGTTCTCGCACAGGTGCACTTCGACCATGTGGTCGTTGACGATTTCCGTCAGGTGAAGCGTGGCTTCGTTGTTTCCGCAAATGTTGCAGTTCATGGAGTCTCTTTCTTCCTCTGATTCCGGTCCTTCATTATATCACGCAGGAACAGACCGCCCTCGGCTCAGAGCTTGTAACGGACGCCCCGCTTGGAAGTCAGCTGATGAAAGGCCTTGCGAAGGACGCCGGTCACTTTGCCGGGCTTGCCCGTCCCGATGACGCGCCCGTCGATCTTGACGACCGGGATGACTTCCGCGGCCGTGCCGGTCAGGAAAACCTCGTCGGCGTTGAACAGGTCGTGCCGCGTCAGGATCTCCTCGCGCGCCGGGATGCCTTTTTCCCCGGCAAGATCGAGAATGGCCTGGCGCGTGATGCCTTTCAGCGCGCCGAGATAAATCGGCGGCGTCAGAAGCTCCGCGCCCCCGCCCTTAAGGGATTTCACCATGAACACATTGTCGCCCGTGCACTCCGTGACGTAGCCCTGGTGGTTGAGCATGAGCGCTTCCACGCAGCCGGAATTCTTGGCCTCGATTTTCGCGAGGATGTTGTTCAGGTAATTCAGGCTCTTCACCGAAGGGCTCACGGCCTCCGGAAAATTGCGGACGGTCGGCACGGTGATGATGTCGAGGCCGTTTTTGTAAAGCGATTCCGGGTAGAGTGAAATCTTATCCGTGATGATGAAGACCGACGCGACTTTGCATTTGGCCGGATCGAGTCCGAGATCGCCGACACCGCGCGTCACCACCGCTCGGATGTAGCCATCCGTCAGCTTGTTTTTCCGCAGCGTCTCGATGATCGCCTTTTCCATTTCCTTTTTCGAAATGGGAATCTCGATCATGAGCGTGTGCGCGGATTCCCACAGCCGGTCGAGGTGCTCTTCCAGCATGAAGACGAGCCCCCCGTACGTGCGGATGCCTTCGAACACGCCGTCGCCGTAAAGCAGGCCGTGATCGAAGACCGAGATCTTCGCCTCGCTCTTGGGGTACCATTTGCCGTCGATGTAGATTTGGAGTTCCATTTTTTCTCCTATGCTTGGGATGAGTTCCGAAATAATTGCGGCGCCATTCAACCCCGGGCTGGGGCTTACGGCATCTTTTCGATGCTGACCGGACCGCGGTTTTGTTTCATCAGAACGCCGTCGACAAGACGGTAGACGTCGTGCTTGCGGGAGGCCATGGATTCATCGTGCGTTACGATGATGAAGGCCTGGCCTTCCTTGCGGTTCAAATCGTCCATGAGCGCGGATACCGCGGCGGCGGTTTCCTCGTCCAGGTTGCCCGTGGGCTCGTCGCACAAAACTACCGAGGGGCGGTTGATCAGCGCGCGGGCGATCGCGGCGCGCTGCTTTTCGCCGCCGGACAGCTCGAAGGGATAATGGTCGGCGCGGCTGAACAGCTTCACTTTGCGCAGGCACTCTTTGGCCCACTTGTGTTCGGGCCTTCCCGCGATCAGGCTGGGCAGGAGGACGTTTTCGTACAAGGTCAGTTCGGGCAGCAGATGATAGAACTGGAAAATAAACCCGATGCGCTTGTTGCGGACGCGCGCAAGCTGGCGCTCGTTCATCTGCGTGATGTCTTCACCTTCGAAAAGCACCTTGCCGGAGGTGGGATGGTCGAGACCTCCCAGGATATTGAGAAAAGTCGTTTTGCCCGAGCCCGAGCGCCCGAGGATGTAGACCATGTCCGCGGCGTTCAGGGTGAAGTTGACCCCTTTCAGGATCTGCAGCTCCCCGGCCGGGCTGTCGAAGTCTTTGGTCAGTTCGTACGTGCTGAAAAGCGGGCCGCGCTCATTCATAGTGCAGGGCCTCCACGGGATTCAGGCTCGCGGCGCGATGCGCGGGATAAATGCCGGCAAGCACCGCGGCAATCATGGCGAAGACCACGATCAGCGCAACGTCGGGCGCGTGCACTTCCGTCGGAATCTTGTCAAAATAATAGATGTCGCTCGGGAAAACCTCGAGCCCCGTCGTCTGCTTCAGGAAATCGGACACCGCATTCAGGTTGAACGCCAGCGCCAGGCCCGCAAGCGTGCCCGCGGCCACGCCCATGATCCCCACGCCGAAGCCTTCCAGCACGAAGATGCGGCGGATACTGGCCCGCGTCGCGCCGAGCGCGCGCAGGATGCCGATGTCTTTTGTCTTCTCCATCACGATCATGATGAGTGTCGACACGATGTTGAACGCCGCGACCAGGATGATCAGCGCGAGCAGGATCGTCATCACGGATTTTTCGACTTTCAGGGCCTGGAAAAAATTGTGGTTCATGTCGTACCAGGAGCGCAGGAAATAATCCGCGTTGAATTCCCCGCGCAGCAGGTATTTCCACCGCTGGGCCTCGTCCACGTCGTGGAAGCGGAGGCTGATGCCGGTCACGCGGTTGTCGAGATGATAAAGCTTCTGCGCCTGGTGGATGTCGACCAGGACGAGCGCGGTATCGAAATCATTCATGCCCACGCGGAAAATGCCTTTCACGACGAACGGCGTGCTCTGCGCCCGCTGCGGCAGGAGCGATTCGGGATTTTCCTGGAAGGGCGAGATCAGGTTGACGCGGTCGCCCACGTGCACGCGAAGAATCGCGGCCAGCTCTTCGCCCAGGAGGATGCCGCCGATTTCTTCGTGGATCTTCCTGTGGAAAAACAGCAGGCGGCGCTTGGTCGTGTCGCGCGCTTCGGAAGACAGATCCAGGTTTCCGTAGAGGATGTGCCGCTCGAAAATCCCCATGTCTTCCCGCGCCGTGTCCATGCCCTTGACGATGACGCCGGTCGCGCTGTCGTTGGAACGGATGATGCCCTGCCCTTCCACGAACGGCGCCACGGTCTTGAGGTGCGTGCCGCCGGCCGCGCGGATCTTGGCG
This sequence comes from Verrucomicrobiia bacterium, assembly GCA_035495615.1. Taxonomy (NCBI): domain Bacteria; kingdom Pseudomonadati; phylum Verrucomicrobiota; class Verrucomicrobiia; species Verrucomicrobiia bacterium. The sequence continues at coordinate 12,811 of DATJFP010000016.1, forward strand.
ATGTCCGACTCGGCCGTATCGATGCCGCCCAGCTTTTCGATGCGCAGGTGCGGCTGCACGTTCACGATCTTGTTTTTGAGCTCGCGGTCGAAGCCGGACATGACGGCCAGCACCACGATGAGCGCCATGACGCCCACGCCGACGCCGGCGATGGAAATGAACGTGATGAGGGAGATGAAACCGGACTTGTGGCGGTTTTTCAGGTGCCTTGCAGCAATAAACGTTTCAAAACGCATACGTTCTCCGGATTACGGTTGGGCTTCCTGCGTTTCGCCTTCTTCTTCTTTTTTCTTGGCTTCGGGCTTGAGCTGCGGGAACAGGATCACGTCGCGGATGGAGGCCTGTCCCGTCAAAAGCATCACGAGCCGGTCGATGCCGATGCCGAGCCCGCCCGCGGGAGGCATCGCGTATTCGAGCGCCATGAGGAAGTCTTCGTCCACTTCCTTGTGCTCGCCGATCATTTTTTTCTGCTCTTCAAGACGCTCGCGCTGGATGCCCGGATCGTTCAATTCGGAAAACGCGTTGGCCAGCTCCATCTTCGCAATGAAAAGTTCGAAGCGGTAAACCAGTTCCGGGTCCTCGGCCTTGGCTTTGGCGAGCGGCGTCATCACCGTCGGATAATCGATCACGAACGTCGGGTCCCAGAGGTCTTCTTCGACTTTCTCGCCGAAAATTTCGTTAAGGACGTCGATGTCTTCGAAATCGTCGCCAAATTTCACGTGGAGTTTGTTCGCCGCGTCGCGCACGTTGGCCTTGCGGAAATCGATGCCGGTTTTTTCACGCAGCGCGTCGTAGAAGCTCACGCGCTTCCAGGGCGTTTTGAAATTGATCGTGCGCTCGCCGTACGGGATTTCGTACTTGCCGTGGAGCGCGAACACAAGGCCCGAGATCAGCTCTTCGGTAATCGCCATCATGTCGTTGTAATCGGCCCACGCCTGGTAAAGTTCCAGCATCGTGAACTCGGGATTGTGGCGGACCGAGATGCCTTCGTTGCGGAAGTTGCGGTTGATCTCGTAGACCTTTTCGAAACCGCCGACAAGAAGGCGCTTGAGGTAAAGCTCCGGCGCCACGCGCAGGTACAGGTCGAGTTTCAGCGTGTTGTGATGCGTGATGAAGGGCTTCGCGCGCGCGCCGCCGGGAATCGGCTGCATCATGGGCGTTTCGACTTCCATGAAGCCGCGGCCGTCGAGGAACGAACGGATGTCTCGGATGATGCGGCTGCGGGCCTTGAACGTCTGGCGCACGTCGTCGTTGACGATGAGGTCCACGTAGCGGTGGCGGTAACGCGTCTCCACGTCTTTCAGGCCATGCCACTTCTCCGGAAGCGTGCGCACGATCTTGGAAAGAAGCTCGAGCTTGTCCACGCGGATCGTCTGCTCGCCGGTCTTGGACAGGAAGAGTTCGCCGTCCACGCCCGCGATGTCGCCGAGTGAAAGGGTCGTGATGAAATCAAAGGCCGCGTCGCCGACCACGTCCTTTTTCACGTAGAGCTGGATACGCGCCTCTTCATCCTTCAGGTCGAAAAAAACGCTTTTGCCCATGATGCGCTTGGCCATGAGACGGCCCGCGGTGCGGACCTTCACGCCGGCCTCGAAGCGGGCGCGGATCGCCGCGATGTCTTCCTTGGGAAGGAATCGCGTGCCGTATTTGGAAATCGTGTGCTCCATTTGTGCGTTAGCCCTTGATTTTTAAAGACTTAGATTGAACGGGGATTATAGTACAGCGGTCTCTCGCCTGTCAATGCGCGCCCGGAGGGCTCATGGCGTTCTCGGATTCTCCTAAAACCCTTTTGGTACGCCGCTTACGGCGGAAAAGATTGCTGCGGCCGAAAGGCTTGGTAATCACGGCGCAGACCGGAAGGACGAGAAGCGTGGACGTCATGGACAGGAAAATGGCGAGGCTGGTCAGAATGCCGAACTGGATCGTCGGCCGGAAGCCGGCAAAGACGCTGGTGGAAAATCCCGAGATCAGAATAAGCGTGGAAAGGACAAGCGACTGCCCCATGCTGCGGTAGGTGTGATGCAGGGCCTGCAGGTAATTTTCCCTTTGCTCGTATTCCCGCCGCAGCCGGTAGAGAAAATGGATCGACGAGTCCACGATGATGCCCAGCACGATGCTCGCGATCATGGCCGTGGAGCTGGAAAGCTCGATGCCCATGAATCCCATCATGCCATAGACCATGCCAATAGGCAAAAGGTTGGGAATGGCCGCGAGCAGGCCCATGTGGAGCGACCCGAAAATCAAGGCAACCAGCGTGAGCGTGGCAAGGAACGCGAAGCTGAAACCCTGGATCTGCGACTCGACGAGGTCTTTGGACATGCGGCCGAGCAGCACGACGTTGCCGGTCATGTGGCAGTCGAAATAAGGCGAAAGCACTTCCTTCATGTAACGCCGCGACGCTTCTTCCACGGTCGCGCCGTCGCGCGTGCCCACCGCGTGCATCTGGGCCTGGACGTTCACTTCACGCAGGTCGCGGGATATCATGGACCAGAGTTCGTCGTCCGCGTTTTCAATAATGCCCTTGAAGTAGAGCTTCACCATTTGCGGGTCGCGCGGGATCTTGTAATCTTCCGGACTGCCGCCCCGCACTTCATGGATTCTTTTGACGAGCGGCGTGATGCAGTTGACCTTCGCGATGGCGGGCATGCTTTCCAGAAAGCTCTTGAAGGCGTCGATGCGCTCGAGCACCTGGGGATCGTCGATGGTCTCGCCGTTGCGCGTCCGGAGCACGAAGCCCAGCGTGTACACGCCCGTGATGTTTTTATCGATGAAATGCGTGGCCACGGCGAGCGGCGAATTCGGCTTCATCTGTTTGACGATGTTCGTGTCCACGTTCAGCTTGCGGATGCCCATGTAGGAAAAAATCACGCATCCGATCACCGAAACGAGAATCAGCCATTTCCCCTGGAATTCCAGGCGCTCCACGAAGTGGATCACGAACTTGTTGAAGAAGTGGCCCTCTTCCGACAGCGTGCGCTTAATGCGGTACGGCAGGATGGGCAGCATGACGGGCGTCAGCAGGATCGTGATGATGTAGGAAAACGCGATGCCGCAGGCCGCGAAGAGCCCGAATTCCTGGATGGCCGGAACCTTGCTGAACGAAAGCGACACAAACCCCAGGCACGCGGTCATGTGCGTGAGAAAACACGGCAGGACAAGCTGCTCCATGGTCAGGATGACGGATTGGCGCACGCTCGCGTGGTGGGCCCGGATGTTCAGGAAAAACCCGATGAAGTAAATCACATCGACGACGGAAACGATCATGATGACCGGCGCGAGCAGCGACGTCACGAGGTTGAGCTCTTTGCCCAGCGACGAGATCAGGCCGAACGTCCAGATCAGCGTCATGAACACCGCGGTCATGGCGAGCACCACGCACGCAAAACTGCGGTAGATCAGCCACGTGGTCAGGACGAGCAGGACCGTGATCATGGGCACGAACGTGAACTGGTCTTTGCGGATCAGGCGCACGAAATCGTATTGCTCGACGGGCGCGCCCGCCACGTAAAATTTCACGCCGGGAATCTCTTCCTCCGCCAGGAAACCGCGCAGGTCCTTGATGAAATCCGCGCCCTTGCCGCGCGAGGAGCTGGCCTTCAGCTTCAGGACGATGTTCGCGTGCTTGCCGTCTTTGGAAACCAGGTTGTTGACGTAGAGTTCGTTGGACAGGATGGCATTCCGGGCGTCTTCCAGGGTCCGGGTGCCCTCGAATACGCCGGCCAGCGCGGGCACGATTTTCACCCCAAGGAATTTGGAATGGATATCCATGACGCGCGCCAGGCTGAGGACGTTCTCGACCTGCGGAGCGGCGGCGATGTGGTCGCTGACTTTCTTGAGAAGCTTCAGGTTCCTCTGAGTGAAGAGGTCGGTCGTTTCCATGGCCACGGCGACAAGCTGGTCGCTGCCGTAACGGTCGCGGTATTCACGGTAGTAGCGGTATTCGTCGGACTTCTTGATGAAGAGGGATTCCACGGTGGGGTCGATCGCGAGGTGCGTGGCGGCAAAGCCCGCCATGAGCGTGGCCAGCATGAGCCCCTGGAACAAAGGCCACTTGATCAGCAAAACAAATTCCGCGCATTTTCGAATCATGAGATGAATCCGGTTTGATTTCGGGTCCGGGGAATAATTCCTTGTCCGAACACACAATGTGTTATCATATCGGCCTCAAAAACAGTATGGCCAACCTTTTTTTTGTGTATTTCCTCGCCGTTTTCTTAGTCTGGAGCGCCCGCGCCGCGCACGCCCTGCGCATGCTCGCCACGGCCCCGCGCGTGTCTTTACTAAAGTCCGGCGCTTCCGGGCGGGAGCTCGTCACCATCATCGTGCCTGCCAAGAACGAAGAGAAAAACATCCGCGCCTGCATCGAAGGCCTCCTGGCGCAGGATTATCCCCATTTCGAAATCATCGTGGTGAACGATAATTCCACGGACCGCACCGAAGAAATCCTCTTGTCCCTCGGCGCGGCGGCCCTTTCCGGAAACGCGCCGAACGCATCCACAGGCCGGCTCAAATACCTGAACGGAAAAAAAACGCCGGAAGGCTGGACGGGTAAAAATCATGCCCTGCACCAGGCCATCCCGCATGCGCGGGGCGCCTGGTACCTTTTCACGGACGCGGACACGCGCCACGAACCTTCCTGCCTGTCCTCCGCGCTGGCCCATGCCCTGAGCAACGGGCTTAACCTGCTGAGCCTGCTTCCCCGCTGCCTCGCCGAAAGCCCCTGGGAGCACCTGCTTCAGCCTCCGGCCATGGGCTACCTGGGGCTGTGGTTTCCTCTGGATAAAATCAACGATCCCGAGTCGCCGGTTTTTTTCGGCAACGGGCAATACCTTTTGATCCATTCGGAGCTGTATGGAAAAACCGGAGGACACGAGGCGGTGCGGCACGCGTTTCTGGAAGACTTCGCGCTGGTGGAAAAAACCAAGGCGCTGGGGCAGCGCGCGGGCGTGGCCATGGGCATGGACGTCTACGGCACGCGCATGTACTCGTCTTTCGACGAAATCTGGCGGGGCTGGCGGCGCATCTACCTTCACGCCTTCCAGAGCAAATTAGGCGCGCTGGTTTTGAAGGCGCTGGATATCCTCTTCTTTTCCGTCCTGCCGTTCGCGATTTTTCCCACCCTGGCCTTCCTGGTTTCGCAGGATGTCCGCTACATGACGGCCGTCATTCTGGCCGTCGTCACCGTCCTTCTGGTCCTCGGGACGGCCTACAAAACCCACCAGATCGTGCGCGCGAGAAAAAGATTCTGCCTGGCGCATCCGCTGGCCGCGGCTGTGCTTTTCGGCGTGCTCATGGATGCGTGCGGGATGGCGGCCTTCAAAACAAAAACCGTCTGGCGGTAAGTCTAGCTCTTCTGCAGGGCGAGATATCCGGAATCCACCGCGTAGTCCAGCAGCGTGCGGAGGAATTTCTTGTCCGTGCTGGGAAACTCGATCCCGGTCCCCTTTAACGCCTCGTCCGTATTCTTCGTGTCGAACGTCAGGTTGTCGTTCAGGTATCCCAGGTACGGCTCCAGCATCTGGTAGACGAACTGCTCGTTCGTGTCCAGACTTTCCTTGTCGAAGCCTTCCGGATCCAGGATCTGGATCGCGGGCAGCTCGCGGTATTCTTCCCGGCCGATCTCGAGCAAAGAGCCGACCGCAGGCGGATTCTTGGTGACGAGGTGAAACGCCTTGCCGATGGATTCTTTCTGCTGCGAAATCGCGAGCGACGCGCGGATCACGAAATCGATCGGGACGATGTTGAAGGAATTGTCCAGCCGCGTGGGCAGCTTCGTCAGGATGCCGTGCGCGTAGAGTTTCAGGAAAGGATAGATGACGTTGAATTCGGAGACGGCGCCCGTGCGCGAGTCGCCCACCACGATGCTCGGGCGGAAGATCGTGACGTTCAGGCCGTCTTTCATGGCCTGGCGCACGGCCGTCTCGGCCTCGTACTTGCTCGATTCGTAAAAATTCGCGTGCGCGGGATGCCCGGGCAATTCGTCTTCGCTCGAGCAGTAGGTCTGGCGGCTGCCTGCCACGAACGCCGTGCTGAAATAAAAAAACCGTTCCAGCTTCCCTTCCCTTTTCAGCAGCCAGGCGAGTTTCAGGGCTTCCTGAGTTCCCCCGATGTTGATCTTGCGGCATTCCTCTTCGGTGCCGTTCAGCGACGTGAGCGCGGCCACGTGGAAGAAATGGTCCACGTTGTGCAGGAGCAGGTGCAGGTCATGCGCCTGGAGCCCGAACTGCGGCTGGCAGATATCGCCTTCGACGACCTGCACGCGCGTGCCGAGCAGCGTCTCGAGGCCGAGCGGCGCGAGGATCTTCCGGACGCGGGCCCAATGGGAAAGCTGGCTTTTGCGGCGGATCAGGAGAAACAGGCGGTCCTCGGTCGTGAGCAGAAGTTCCTGGAGCATTTCCTTGCCGAGCGTTCCCGTGATTCCCGTGATCAGAATATTCCGCTTAGATTTCATAATGTTTCACCGCCAGGCATATGTTTTGTCCGCCGAAGCCGAACGAGTTTGACAAGGCCGCGCGGACCCTATGGGCCCGTGCTTCGTTAGGAACGTAATCCAAATCGCATTTCGGGTCCGGCGTCTCGTAATTGATCGTCGGAGGCACCACCGAATCCCGGATCGAGAAAAGACACGCCGCGAGCTCCAGGGCGCCGGCTCCCGCGATCATGTGGCCGACCATGGACTTGATGGAGCTCACCGGAATCTTGTAAGCACGCTCGCCGAGCGCTTTCTTGATGACGAGCGTTTCGATCGCGTCGTTGATCTGCGTCGCGGTGCCGTGCGCGTTCACGTAATCGACGCCTTCCGGCGTCAGTCCCGCTTTCTTCATCGCGATTTCCACTGCGCGGCAGGCCCCCGCGCCTTCCGGGTCCATGTCGGTCATGCGGTAGGCATCGGACGTCGCGCCATAGCCCACGATCTCGCCGTAGATGCGCGCGCCGCGCTTTACGGCATGGGACAATTCTTCGACGATCAGCACACAAGCGCCCTCCGCGAGAACAAATCCGTCGCGGTTTTTATCGAAAGGACGTGAAGCCCGCGCCGGATCGTCGTTGCGGGTCGAGAGCGCCGTCAACAGGCTGAAGCCCGCGATCCCGAGGGGATAAACCATGGAATGCGAGCCGCCGGTCATCATGATATCAGCATCGCCGCGCCGAATCCATTCAAAAGCTTCGCCGATGGCCTGCGACGACGCGGCGCATGCGGTCAGGCTGTTGCAAACCGGCCCGCGCAGGCGAAACCAGCTCGCCAGATGCGAGAGCGTCATGAAAGGCTGGGCCTCGAGCTCGGCCACGGCGCTCATGTTGCGCACGGCGGCCGTAATATATTCCCCCGGATGAATCTCGGGAGTGCCGGGCACGAAAGAATCGGTCATGGTCTGCGCGAACGCGTTGAAATCGAAACCGCTGTCCGCGGCGCCGAAATAAAGCCCGAAGCGGCGAGAATCGTAAGCGCCTTCTTTCAGGCCGGAATCCCGGACCGCCTCTTGGGCGGCGCGGAATGCGAAGAAGGTCCCCCGCCCGGCTTCGCTAAGGCGCGGGTTATCGCGGACGGCCGCGCCGAAATCGAAATTTTTCACTTCGCCCGCGATGCGCGTGGGAAAATCCGAGGCGTCAAAAAGCGAGATCGCGGCGATGCCGGATTTCGCGGCCTTCATGTTCTCCCAGTTTTCCGCCGCCGAATTTCCGAGCGGCGTGACCGCGCCGATGCCCGTGACCACGATGCGGCGATTTTTGCAATCCGTTGCTGCCATGTGTGCCTTTTTCCCCTCTCCTTTATCCTCTCCCCTGAGGGGAGAGGGAAGGGTGAGGGGTTAACATTTTTGAAATACGAGCGAGGCGTTCTGCCCCGCGAAGCCGAAAGAATTCAGAAGAAAACGGTTCCACGTGCCCTGCCGAGGCGCCGCGCGCACGAAATCAAGGCCGCCCTCGGGATTTTCGAGATTCATGAGCGGCGGAAGCAGCCCTTCCTTTAAAGAAAGCAAGCCGCCCGCGGCTTCGACCGCGCCGGCGCCGTACACCAAATGGCCGGTCACGGGCTTGAACCCGGTCACCGGCACTTTGCCGCCGCGGCCGTTGAAGACGGAATGGATCGCGGCCGCTTCCTCCAGGTCCTGACGCGGCAGGCCGCTGCCGTTGGCCACGATAAAATCCACATCCGAGGCGCTGAGGCCCGCGTCCTTGAGCGCCGACGCCATGGCCTGGGCCTTGCCTTCGCCGTCGCGCGTGTCGCGCGGGTCGGTATCGAAATCCGAAGACGAGCCGTAGCCGGTGATCTCCGCATAAATCCGCGCGCCGCGCGCTTTCGCGTGCTCGTAAGCTTCGAGGACGAGCAGGCCCGCGCCTTCCCCGATCACGATGCCGTCGCGGGATTTGTCGAAGGGCCGGTAAGCCGTGAGCGCGTTTCCGTTCCGCACCGACAAAAGCCCGAGCAGGTGCAGGCGCGAAAGGCCCATGGGATTGACTTCCGATTCCGTGCCGCCGGCCAGCATGCAGTCCGCGTCGCCGCGCTCGATGATGCGGAAGGCCTCGCCGACCGCCTGCGCCGCCGCGGCCGCGGAAGTCGTGATCGTGTTGCTTGGGCCTTTGATGCCATGCGCGATGGAGACGTGGCAGGCGGGCATGTTCGGAACGTACTTCAAAAACCAGAGCGGGAAAAGAGAGCGGATGCCTTCGCGCCCGAATTTGGAAATGCCGAAGCGGCCTTCCGCGTCCAGGCCGTTGCGGATCCCAACCCCCATTTCATCGAGCTCGGTGTTGATGGGCGCGCTGACGCCGAGCGCCACGCCGAAACGAAACACGTCCGTCTGCTTCGGATCGAGCCCCGAATCCTGGACGGCAAGCTCGCTGGCCGCGACCGCGAGCTGGATGTCGCGCGACATGACTTTGAGGGACTTTCGGTTGCGGACCATTTCTTTCGGGTCCGCGTTCAGGACCTGCGCGGCAAAACGCGATGGAAAACCATTGAGAGAAAGGCCCTGCATCGGATGGATGGCGGAACGCGACTGGCAGGCGGCTTCCCAAAAAGGCTGCCAGCCTTTGCCGCAGGCGGTCATGAGCCCAAGGCCCGTGACGACCACTCTCCGACGCTGGCCCATCAGGCTTCCTCCCCGAGATAGAGCCGCACGGAAAAATGGTCCATGAAGGCCTTGTGAAAGGTGACGGGCTCGGCGCGGCCGGGCACCAGATGCCCGACGTTCATGAGCAGAATTTTACCGCCCGCGATTTTCCCGGACGGGCCGGAGACCGAGCATTCGAACCAGGCGCCTTCTTCGCGGAGCTGGTCGGAGAAAGCCGTGATCTCGAGGAAATCGCCGGCCGCAAAATCGCCGGTGAAGGCAAGCTCCTGGATCTTGGCGAAAATGAGGTCATCCGCGTAATCTTTTTCCGCGCCGAGGACAAGGGCCGCGGTTTGGGCCATCATTTCCGTCATGAGGGTTTCGGGGCTGACCGTCCCGGACGGGACGCGCGAGCGGGTGCGGGCCTCTCGGCCGCGGCAAATTTCGAGGATTTCTTCCAACACTAGCCAGCGCATGCTTTTTCCTGTGGGGCGGGGATTTAATCCCAAAGAATAATTTGAGCTCCGATAAGGGAAGGAGTCCGGAAAAAACAGCCATAGGCCGGCGCAGCCGACCGGAGACCGTGCAACGATTTTACCTGAAAACGGTCCCGAGGCAAGAGTTTAACGTCCATGCGCTCAAAAACAGGAATTCCCCCTCCGGCCGCCTTGAAATAGGCTTCCTTGGCGGAGAAAAGCTTGGCGAAAACAACAGGGCTGAGGTTCTTGGCGAGATACCGCTTTTGCTCGGCAGGAGTCAAAAGACGGCGGATCTGGGACTTGGGATGGCGCAGGAATTTGCGGACACGCTTCAGGCTGATCAGGTCGATCCCGACGCCCAAAACGTTCATTACGTCGTGCGGACGTTCTTGGCCAGCCTGTCGCCGAGGTAATCCAGCACCATCTGGACCGTGAAGAACTCGGCCAGGCGGCTGATCTGCGGATCGCGGGAAAAGCCGTCCACGTCGAGATAAGGCAGCTTGGTGCGGAGTTCCTGCAGACCCGCGGCCGTGACGGTCCCGCTCTGGACGAAACGGGGATCGTTGAGAATGTTTCCGGGAAAAAGATCGCCGCTGGGAATTTTGATGTCGAAGGTCTTTTCGAGACGGAACATGATGTCGATGAAATCGATGGATTCGGCGCCCAGATCGCGCGTGAGAGAAGATTCGGGCTTGATGTCGCTTTTTTCGACGCCCAGCGCATTGGCCAAAGTTTCCTGGACTTTCTCAAAGATGATAGGTTCCATTATCCGTCCAACCTCCTAATTAGGCTGTCGTGTTTTGATGCATTCGAAAACGAGTGACGCGGAAACCGCCGCGCGTCCTTCGTGAACCAGCTTGCCGTGGCATGGAATGCGTTCCAGGCCTTCCGGTGAAAAAACGAGCTTCACTTCCCAGGCGTCGCCGGGCTTGAGATACGCCGCGAACTTCGCCGACTCCACTTCTCTCAGGCGGAGCGCCGTGCCCGCGGTGCCGGGCAGAGAGTGCCAAAAAATGTCCGCCGCCTTCTTCATCAGTTCCAGGGAAAGCACCCCGGGGACCACCGGAAAATCCGGAAAGTGATCTCGGAAAAGTTCGAGGTCCGCGGGAATCACGCCGGAAACGTGGATGCTGTCATGCTCCGGAGCCGACAGGACTCGGGCTTCTCCCAGCATTCCCAGATCGATCGTACCCGTTCCGTTCATTCGTCCCTTCCGGCTCAGGCCCCACTTCGAAAACAAAAACTCCGTTCAGGATGCGCAGTCCCGACAGCCAGGTGTAAACCTGGGTTTCTTTCACAAGCTTGAAGCCTTGGCTTTCGAAGAGCTCGATCCATTCCGCCTTCTTCCGGAACTGCTGCGGATGGCCGAAAAATTCAAAATTATAAAGCTGGTCTCGCAGGACCGTCCACTGACGGCCCCAAAAATGATGATAAAGGTCTTCGACCACGACCACGCGCCTGCGGGTGACACGCCGGCATTCGCGGAGGATGTCTTCGACGTCCGCGATGTGATGCAGCACCGTGATGAAGAGGCTTACGTCGAAGCTCTTGTCCGGAAACGGCATCACGTCCCCGTCGTAGATCACGACAGGGCATTTCTGCAGCGTGGGCCGGACAACATCCAGCACCAGGCATTCGTGCCCGCGGGAAACGAGCGGCTGCCGGTAAAATCCCCACCCCCCGCCGATGTCCAGAACACGGCTTTGGCGGGGAAGATCGTTTTCAAAAAGCGCGACAAAGTCTTCCGCCCGGCGATCCAGGCCGAGCTTTGGATGGCGGCTCACGACAAAGTCGAGAATCGTGCGCTGCCACCTGCGGATGAGCTTGAGCATCGGTCTCCGGTTCTTTGAGACGGTCCGGCCTGCCGAGGCCGATTTGAGTTGGAGATTATAACACAACCCCTTCGGCCATAAAAACATAAATTTGTTTGATTTTTGGGCTTCCCACGCTTATCCTGCGGGCTATGGCAAGACCTTTTGAGCACAAAACAGCCTTGATCACGGGCGCTTCCCGGGGCATCGGACGCGCCACGGCGCTTCGCCTCGCTTCCCAGGGGGCCGACATTGTCCTCAATTACGTGCGAAACGAGGAAGCGGCCAAGAAGACCGCAAATGAAATCCAGGCGCATGGGGTGGCCGTCACCCTTTTCCAGGCCAATGTCGGGGAAGAATCCGAAAGCAAGGCGCTTACCGAGCACGCGATCAAGGAATTCGGCGGCATCGACATCCTGGTCCACGCGGCCGCCATGGGCGCCTTCAAGCCCGCGCACAAGCTCCGCGCCAATCAGTGGGACCTTTCGCTGGACATCAACGCCAAGGCCTTTCTTCTGCTTGCTCAGGGCGTTATCGAGTCGATGGCCAAACGCGGCGGCGGCAGCATGATCGCGCTTTCCAGCCTGGGTTCGCGGCAATTCATTCCCAATTACGGCGCCATCGGTATCTCCAAAGCCGCGCTCGAAGCGCTGGTGCGCTCCCTCGCGGTCGAGCTGGCGCCGAAAAAAATCCGCGTCAACGCGGTCTCCGGAGGCCTCGTCAAAACCGACGCCATCCAGTTTTTTCCGGAGCACGAGAAATTCGAGAAGGAAGTACTGGAACGGACGCCCGCGGGAAGAATCGCGGAACCGGACGACCTGGCGCGCATTGTCGCCTTTCTCGCCTCTTCCGATTCCGCCTGGATCACGGGGCAGACGATCGTGGCCGACGGCGGCCTGTCGCTGATTTGAAACGCCTGGAGTGGCCAAGCCGCTGAGGCTGCTTGCAATCGAAGTTGATCCTGCACGCAACACTTTGGGGACAGGTCTAAAGACCTGTCCCCGTCCATTATCACGTTCCCTGATCCAAAGGCGCGAAGCCGTGCCGGGCGACATTTTCCGTGACGGTCTGAGGGATGCAGAATTCCCGGAGATAATCAGCCGAGCCCGCTTTGGTTCCCCCGCCTGAGAGCTTGAAGCCCCCGAACGGCTGGCGCCCGACCACGGCGCCGGTGACGCCCCTGTTAAGGTAAAGATTTCCCGCCTGGAACGCGTCTTTGGCGAGCGCCAGATGCGACGGCGTGCGGCTGAAAACGCCGCCGGTCAGCGCGAATTCCGAGCGGTTGGCGATTTCGAGCGCGGTCTTGAAATCCGGCGCGCGGATCACGCAGAGGACAGGCCCGAAAATTTCTTCCAAAAGCAGCGCGGAATTTTCCGGGAGCTCCGAAAAAATAACGGGCGGCACGTAAAAGCCTTTCAGGTCCGGCGGCAGCTTGCCTTCGAACAGGAGCCGGCCTTCGGCTTTTCCTTTTTCCACGTAGCCCTGGATTTTCTGCAGCGCCGCGGCATCGATGACCGGCCCGCACATCGTTCCCGGGTCCCAGGGATAGCCGGCCGGAAAACTTTCCGCGGCCTCGGCCAGGCGCTTCACGAAAGCCTCGTAGACATCGTCCACCACGATGAGCCGCGACAGTGCCGAGCATTTCTGCCCCGCGTACCCGAACGCCGAATAAAGCACGGCGGGAAGTGCCTGGTCAAAATCCGCGCTGCTGTCCACGATCACCGCGTTCTTGCCGCCCATTTCCGCGATGACTTTTTTCACCAGGCGCGGGCCTTTCGTTTTGTCGTTCGCATTCTGCAAGAGCGCAAGCCCGGTTTCCTTTGACCCCGTAAACGCGATGACGGCCGTGTCCGGATGCCCCACGAGCGCGGACCCCACGATTTCGCCGAAGCCGGGAAGGAATTGCACGACACCCGCGGGAATGCCCGCGGCTTCGTAAGCCTGGAACACTTTCCATGCGCAGAAAACCGACTGCTCCGCGGGTTTCAGGATGGCGGTATTGCCCGTGACCAGCGCGGCCGCGCTCATTCCCGTCAAAATGGCCATGGGAAAATTCCAAGGCGCGATCACCGCGGCCACGCCGCGCGGCATGAGGCGCAGCGCGTTCTTCTCATGGTCCAGATAATCCGTGGCTTCCGTTTTCATGAGGCGCGGGGCATGAAAGGCGTAAAAATTCAGGTAATCGACGGCTTCCACCACATCCGCGTCCGCCTCACGCCAGGTCTTGCCCGCTTCATAAACCTGCAGCGCGGCGAGCGACAAGCGGTTTTCCAGCATCCACAGCGCGGCCTTGCGCAGGTACCCCGCGCGGACGTGCGCCGGGACGCGCTTCCAGGATTCGAAATGATGGCGTGACGACGCCACGGCCTCTTGCGCGTCTTCCGCGGACGCCATGGCAACGGACGCAACCCGCGTCCTGCCGTCGGCCGGCGAAACCGTCTCCATGCGTGACTTGGTCGGACGGCGCTTGCCGTCGATCATGACCGGAATCGATTCGCCCAATGCCATGGGGATTTTTTTGAGCGCTTCCCGGAACGCGTGATGAATGCCCTCGCGGTGGAATTCCAGGACCGGCGTGGCGCGGTAGTCCTGAAGTTCGCCGGTTTCGGCCGGCGCGGTTTCAGGCAAAGGCTCGGGCGGCGGGGCCAGCAGCGTCTTCGACTGCGCGGGATCGTGAATGCCGCGCCGGACAAAGGACTGCGACGAAACGTTTTCGAGAAGCCGGCGTACCAGATACGCCATGCCCACGACGGGATCGCCGATGGGCATGTACACGCGCGGCGCATAGCCCGCGGCCTTGATCGCGGGGATGAGCGGCGCGCCCATGCCGTACAGCACCTGAAACTCGAGGTCCGGCGCATGCCGCGATTTTTCTTCCGCGAGCGCCATGGCGTAAGCGATCGAGCGCACGTTGTGCGTGGCGACCGCCAGACGCACGCGCGGTTCGTCCATGAGACGACGGATCAGTTTCTCGAACATCCAGTCCGTGTCGCTTTTGCGCGTGAAGACCGGAACCGGCCAGCCCAGCTCCCGCGCCTTCATGATCTCGCTGTCCCAGTAGGCGCCGCGGACAAGGCGGATCGTAAGCGGTGCCGGCAGCTTCCGCGCCCAGGCCAGGATTTCCTCACAGCAGGCGTCTGCGTCTTTCAGGTAAGCCTGCAGGACGATGCCGGCATGCACGCCGCCGCGGAACGCTTCCTCGTTCAGCAGCTCGCGCACGATGCGCAGCGTCAGGCCGCGGCTTTCGTAATCCTCCATGTCCGTATGCAGGAAGACCTCGCTCTTGCGGGCGATCTCGAAAAGGCCGCGCAGGCGCTCGCGCACGCGGCGGCTCGTGCCTTCGGGATCCGCGGGATGAAAAAGCGGGTCAAGCGCCGACAGCTTCACGGAAACGTTCTGCTTTTCCGGGCCCAGATGCTCGCGGCCCAGCGTTTCGATCAGCCGGGCGTAGCGGGCCTCGTATTCGAAGGCCTCCTGCGGGCTGGACGTTTTTTCGCCGAGCAAATCAATGGAGGCTCGCACGCCCTGAGCATCGAGTTCCCGCACGCGGCGAATGGCCTGCCCCTCGTCCGCGGCGGCAATGAAAAGCGAAGCCATGTCGCGGTACATCCGTTCGGTGACTTTGCGGAAGGCAAACTTCGTGAGCAGCGCGGGTTTTCCGAGCAGCATGCCGGCGCGCAGGGCCGCGGGCAGACGGTGCTCGGACGCGGGAAAATATTCCTGGATGTGGCGGAGCACCGCATCGGCGGTCTTGAGGGACGGGAAAACGTCGATGAAGCGGAACGTGCGCGTGCGCAGCTCGTCGTTTTTCATGCACCAGTCCAGCAGCGCGGATTCGAGCCGGTGCTTTTTCTGCAGGGCAAGCTCCTCCTGCCTGGCGGCGGCCAGGAGCTTCTGGCCCAATTCGGCGGTGCGTTTCTCGAGGTCGGACATGGGGCCCCCTTCCTTATATAAGGAAACGTCCTTTTCGGTCCCCTTCTATAATAACACTTCGGGGGAAGCCTATTGGGGGGCGCTGGAGAACATCACGATCAGCTGGTCTTCGGAGAGCGGCTCGACCCGGGCGACTTCGAGGTTTTCACGCACGTGCGCGGCCGACTTCATGCCGACGAGCGCGGTGGTGATGCCCGGCACGGAACGTACGAACTGAAGGCAGCGCTGAGCAGGCGTCTCGAGGCCCTGAAAATGGCGTCCCAAAAAATCCGGGAGAGACGTGAGGAGTTTCGCCTGAAGAAGCGACGCGCTTGCGATAACGGTCATGCCCGTGCGCGAGGCCGAATTGAGGAGCGACACTTCCGTGGGGCCGAGCCGCTGATTGGGAAGGATCCAGGCTTCAGGCATCGCGAAATTAAAAGGAAGCTGGACGACCTTGAAATGATTTTCCATGCCTCCGGCTTCACGGCCGAGCACCTGCAGCTCCTGGAGGTTCAGGTACTGGCGCGTGGTGGCCGCGGCGCGGTACCCGCCCCAGGTGGCCGTGCCGTACCAGCGGATCTTGCCTTCCTTCACTTTTTCTTCGAGCCACCCCAAAGCGGCCTGCATCCTTTTTTTGAATTCGAGAAACGGCACGGCCGCGAGCTGCGTTTCGGGATTGTGCAGGTAATAAACGTCGATCGTTTCGACGCCGAGGTTGGCCAGGCTTTGATTCAGCTGGTTCTCGAGATAGGCCGGCGTCATGCCGTGGCAGTCCTGGGCGATGTCTTCCGGCTTCAGCAGGCCGGTATCGATGAACGTCTTCTGCACGTAGGCGCGGGGATCTTTGGGATAGCCGCCGTCGAAAGGAAAGTAGCCGCCCTTCGTGCACAGGATCACTTCTTCCCGCTTCAAGCTGCCCTCTTCAATCTTCGCGCGCAGCACCCTGCCGAAGCTGCGCTCGCTTCTCTGGCAGCGGTAATTGGCGGCGGTGTCGAGCACGTTGATGCCGGAATCCAGCGCCTCGGCCGCGGCCTCTTCATAGAGCCTGTCAGTCGCGTCATCGGGTTCCCCGAGATAGCTGCCGAGGCCGATCGAAGAAAACAAAATCCCGAGTGATTCGCGGAAATGAGAGTCGCGCAGCTCGCCTTCGAACCGGCTGCGGTAGGCTTTCGTCCCCTCGGCGGTGGCATGTCCCTTGATGCTCATAAAGTCTCCGTCACTCGTTCGTGATATTGGGCTGGTAAGGGTCGCGGTTCACGATCTTGGTCGTGTCGAGCGCCACTTCATGCACGCTCGCGGTTTCGTCTTTGGCGCCCTTGTGCCAGGCGGACGCGGAAAGCCGGAGGCAGCCCGGCTGGAGGCACGCGGCTCCGAGCGCGGCGGCTAAAAGGAGGGGGAAGGCTTTCTGGCCCACGGCGCGGGCGCGCGCCGCCGGACTTTCCCTTTTATAAAGCGAAGGCAGCACGATCATCATCACGAAAATGCCCAGGACCACGGTCGTAAACAGCCAGCCGATGCGGCGGTAAAAAGTATTTTTTTTCGTGAGCGCGAGCGCGAGAGTCTTGTGGCCCGCCACGAAAGTATCCTTGCCGTCGCGCGACACGCGGTCGAGCACGCGGCCCGAAGAATCGATGAACCCTGAGACGCCGGTATTGGCGGCGCGCACGACAGGGATGCCGTTTTCCACGGCACGGAAAACAGAAGCCTGCAGGTGCTGGTAAGGCATTCCCGTCGGCCCGAACCACGCGTCGTTGGTGATGACCGCAAAAAAATTGACGTCTTTTTCCGCGAATTCGCGCGCGAGCAGCGGGAACGTGTCCTCGAAGCAGATCAGCACGGCGAAGTGCTGGCGCGTGCCGTCCAGCAAAAAAATCGTGCGGTCCAGGCCCGCGTAAAAATCGCTGACCCCCAGCGAATGCGCAAGCGGCTGCAGCCATCCCAGCACCGGGCCCATCGGCAGGTATTCCCCGAAAGGCACGAGCTTGATTTTATCGTAACGTGATTTGATCTGGCCGTCGCCGTCGATGAGAAACGCGCTGTTGTAAGCGGCTTCGAGGCTCTCGAAATAAGGCGCGCCCACGATCATGGGAACGTTCATGGAGCTGGCAAGATCGAAGACGGCTTCGGCCATGGGATCGCGGTTGAGGTAGCCGGGAAAAGAAGCCTCGGGCCAGATGACAAGGTCCGGCCTGTCGAATTCGGCAAGCCGCGAAAGCTTGACGTGAATTTCCATGATCTTGTCGCGCGCCATGGTTTCCCACTTGAGCGACTGCGGGATGTTTCCCTGCACCACGCTGATGCGCACGACCGGCGCCGCGGGCTCAGGCCGGCGCAGCTCATGGCGGCCGTACGCCGCGGCCGCCCCCAGCAGGACGAGGGCGAGCAAGGCATGGACAGCCGCCGTCCGGAAGGCGTCGATTTGCCGGTAAAATTCCCGTGAAGAAAAAAGCGGCAGGCTGAGGATGCTTTCGGCGACCGCCAGGTTGAAAAAGGCCATGAGAAAGCCGAGCCCCGTGGCGCCGATGAGGTTGGCGATCTGGATGAGTGCCACGTGCGAGGCCTGGGAATACGCAAGCAGGTTCCAGCCGAATCCGAACACCGGAAAGTGCATACGCAGGAATTCCATGGACGTCCAGCCGAGCGCGCCCATGAGCGGCCGCAGCACCGGCATGGGCATGCGCCGGCAATCGGAGCTGAAAAAACCGAAAAGCGAAAAGATCAGCCCGTGGAACACGCACACGAAGATCCATCCGAAAATCGTCACGTAGCGCAGGCCCGAAACGGAAAGGAACAGGAACACGAAGCCCGTGATCCAGGCGAGCAGCGCGGCGCGGCCCCGCGTCCCGCAAGAGGCAAGGGCGATCCACAGCGGCACGAGCGCGATCCAGGCAAGAAAGCTGAGCGAGATTTTAGGGAAAGCGGCGGTGAGCAGGATGCCGGAAAGGAGCGCGAGCAGCAGGCCGGTCCGGCGCGTCATGAAAAAAACGCTCCCGGGCCTGCGTTATTCATCGGTCCCATGGCATTTTTTGTACTTCTTGCCGCTGCCGCAGGGACACGGATCGTTGCGGCCGACTTTCGGCTCGCCGCGCTTGGCGGGTTCGGCCGGTTCCTGGGTCATGATGTCCGCCCCGGGAGCCACGACGCGGGGCGCCTGCCGCGGCGCCGCGGGCTTGGCGGCCTGGGCTTCGGGCATTCCCCCGCTCTCGGGATGAAGGAACTGCGCGCGGGAAGTCATGGAGCTTTCCATTTTTTCCTCGCGCACGGCCTGGATGCGGAAAAGGAATTCCACGGCCTCGTCCTTGATCGTGTCGACCATGGCCTGGAAAAGGTCGAAGGCCTCTTTCTTGTATTCGATCTTGGGATCGCGCTGGCCGTAAGCGCGCAGCCCAATGCCCTCTTTCAGGTCGTCCAGGCTGTGCAGGTGCTCCTTCCATTTGGAATCGATCATCTGGAGAAGGATGTAGGACTCGAGGAAACGCATGCGCTCGGGGCCGAATTCCCTTTCGCGGTGCTCGTAATGCTCGCAGATTTTTTTCAGCAGGTCCTCGCGCAGCCAGTCGATGTCCTTTTCCGATTCGTCCACGATCGCGGAAAGATCCGTGCCGAATTTCCCCTTGAGCGCTTCCTTCAGCCCGTCGGGATTGCGCTGGTCCATGCTCATGTCCGGATGCACGTAGCGGCCCAGCATCTCCTCCAGGATGTCCTCGATGAACTCGGTGATGTGCTCCTTGAGCTTGTCGCGGTAGAGCACGCGGTCGCGTTCCTTATAAATAAGCTCGCGCTGGCGGTTCATGACGTCATCGAATTCGAGCAGGTGTTTGCGGATCTCGAAGTTGCGGCTTTCCACGCGCTTTTGCGCGGTCTCGATGGCGCGGCTCACCATGGGATGCTGGATGTCCTCGCCCTCCTCCATGCCCATCTTCTGCATGAACGAGGAAATGCGGTCCGAACCGAAAATGCGCATGAGGTCGTCTTCCAGCGAAATAAAAAACTTGGAGGAGCCGGGATCGCCCTGGCGTCCGCAGCGGCCGCGCAGCTGGTTGTCGATGCGGCGAGCCTCGTGGCGCTCGGTGCCGATGACGGCCAGGCCGCCCTTGGCCGCGACGCCCGGGCCCAGCACGATGTCCGTGCCGCGGCCGGCCATGTTGGTCGCGATCGTGACCACGCTGTCCTGCCCGGCGGAAGCGACGATCTCGGCTTCGCGTTCGTGGTATTTGGCGTTCAGGACCGTATGCGGGACATTGTACTTTTCGAGCATGCGGCTGACGCGCTCGGATTTTTCGATGGAGATCGTGCCGACAAGGACGGGCCTTCCTTTTTTGTGCTCTTCGACCACTTCCTTCACGACCGCCTCGAACTTTTCCTTCGCCGTTCGGTAGATGACGTCGTTCGCGTCCTTGCGGATATTGGGCTTGTTGGTGGGCATAACGACGACGTCGAGCTTGTAGATCTTGTCGAATTCCACGGCCTCAGTGGAGGCGGTTCCGGTCATGCCTCCGATTTTTTTGTACATGCGGAAATAATTCTGGAACGTGACGGTCGCAAGAGTCTGGTTCTCGCGCTCGATCTTCACGCCTTCCTTGGCTTCCAGAGCCTGGTGAAGGCCGTCCGAAAAACGGCGGCCCGGCATGAGGCGGCCCGTGAATTCGTCCACAATAATGACCTGGCCGTCTTTGACCACGTAGTCCTCGTCTTTTTTGAAGAGGACGTGCGCGCGCAGGGCCTGGTTCACGTGATGGATAATGTCGATCTGCGTGTTTTCATAAAGGTTCTCGATGCCGAGCAGCTCTTCGCAGTGCTTGATGCCGTCTTCGGTAAGCGCGACCGTACGCGCCTTTTCGTCCTGCTTGTAGTCGTCCTCGGCTTTGAGGCGCGGCATGATGCGGTCGATGCGGTAATACTTGTCGGTCGATTCTTCCGCGGGGCCGGAAATGATGAGCGGCGTGCGCGCTTCGTCGATCAGGATGGAGTCCACTTCGTCGACGATCGCGAAATTCAGCTCGCGCTGCACGCGGTGCTCGAGCGAGACCACCATATTGTCGCGCAGGTAATCGAAGCCGTATTCGTTGTTGGTGCCGTAGGTGATGTCGCAGGCGTAGGACTTGCGGCGGTCTTCGGGCTTCATGTCGTGCTGGATCACGCCGACGGTCAGGCCCATAAATTCGTAAATCGGCCCCATCCACTCGCGGTCGCGGCGCGCGAGATAATCGTTCACGGTCACAAGGTGCACGCCCTTGCCCGAAAGCGCGTTCAGGTATACGGGCAGCGTGGCGACGAGCGTCTTACCTTCACCGGTTCCCATTTCCGCGATTTTACCGCCGTGCAGCACGATGCCTCCGAGCACCTGCACGTCGAAGTGGCGCATCTTGGTCGTGCGCCGCGACGCCTCGCGGACCGCGGCGTAAGCTTCGGGAAGGATCTGATCGAGCGTCTCGCCCTTGGCCAGCCGCTCGCGGAATTCCACGGTTTTATTGCGGAGCGCCTCGTCGGAAAGCTGCTGCATCTGCGGTTCAAGGGCATTGACCTGGTGGACAATCGGCCAGAGTTTGGAAAGCGTACGGGTGTTCTGAGTGCCGAAGATTTTTTCAAGGATAGGTTTGATCATTTATTTTTTAGAGCCGTCTCCGTCCGAGACGACTTCCCTTTTTACGAATTTTTTGAGGTAGGCCTGGATGAAGGCATCCAGGTCGCCGTCCATCACGGCCTGGACATTGGAAGTTTCGTGAGTGGTCCGGTGGTCTTTGACCATGCTGTACGGATGGAAAACGTAAGAGCGTATCTGCGAACCCCAGGCAATGTCTTTTTTTTCGCCGTACTGGTTGAGCATCTCCTTCTCGCGGTCCTTGCGGTACCGCTCGTAAAGCCGAGCCTTCAAGACTTTCATCGCCACCATCTTGTTCTGATGCTGCGACCTTTCGTTCTGGCACTGCACGACGATGCCGGTGGCCAGGTGCGTGAGGCGCACGGCGCTCGCCGTCTTGTTCACGTGCTGGCCGCCCGCGCCGCCGGCCCGGTAGGTGTCGATCCGGATCTCGCTTTCTTTCACTTCGACTTCCGGAATGTCGTCGACTTCGGCGATGATGTCCACCGAAGCGAACGATGTGTGCCGTCTCTTGTTCGCATCAAACGGCGAAATGCGCACCAGGCGATGCACGCCCGACTCGGCCTTCAGGTAACCGTACGCGTACGGGCCTTCGATCATGAGCGTCGTGTTCTTGATGCCCGCTTCTTCGCCCTGCAGAAAATCGATCGTCTGCACTTTGTAGCCGTGCTGCTCAGACCACCGCAGGTACATGCGTAACAGCATCTCCGCCCAGTCGCACGACTCCGTGCCGCCCGCGCCCGCGTTGATGCTCAGGATCGCGTTGTGGCTGTCGAACTTGTCCGACAAGAGGCGCTGAAACTCGAGGCTTTCAACATCGCGCTCGAGCTTCTGGACCTCTTCTTCCATCTCGCGGACCGAATCTTCCTGGTTCTCGTCGAGAAGTTCGAGGAGCTCCTTCAAATCGGAAGCCGACTTGAAGGCCGCATGCCACGGGTCCACCACTTTTTTCAGCGCTTTCAGATTCTCGACTGTCGTCTGCGATTCCTGGGGCTTGTCCCAGAAATCCGGCCGGGACATCTTTTCGTTCAGCAGCTGGACTTCTTTTTCGCGGCGAGGGAGGTCAAAGATACCCCCTTATCTCCTGGAGCTTTTCCAGAAGATCGCTGACTTTCTTTTGCATGGCCTGAATCTGTTCTTTCATAAGTCCGGACAGTGTATCAATCTTTTGGGTGTTATTCAATGCCGCAACGGCTGGCCTGCTTTCTCGAGAAGTCCTGCATTCCCGGCCGTGGGGACAGGACTAGTCCTGTCCCCGTCCACGCTGGCGGATCTATTAAATAATTCCGTGCAAGGGCCCGCCCTGGACGCCCAGGCGGTTGACCTTCTCGGTGATCTTCGGGTCTTCTTCGAGCGGGGGGGCATGATGGGGTTTCAGGCGGGCGTCCAGGATCAGAGGCCCGCGGCATCCCCAATGCTTGAACTCGGTGAAGCTCCCCACCCCATGAATGTCATGGGAGGGATTAGAACGGGTAAAGGCCGCCCAGAGAAAATTCTCCAGGTTCGCGGCCATGAAATCGCTGTCGTCGGCCAGGACAATCAGCGGGACTTCTTCCAAACCTTCGGCCTGCTCCAGCGCCTTGGCAAAGAGCTGCACTTCCACGTTGGAAGAAACGTAATCGCGGAAGGGAGGCGCCTTCACGGCCATCACGCCGGGCAGGACAAAGCGCGGCTTTTCAAAGCCGATCATGGACGGCATGTTCCGCGGAATGTTTCCGCCCAGGTTTCTTTTCTTGGGCCCGGCCGCGGCCATGACGACTTTGGAGCCGCGGTTCAGCCCGGTGCCGGAATAATCCAGCGTGTCGATCGTTGTGCGCGTCTGAAAATGCAGGTCGCGCGCCCAGTCGATGCGCTCCAGCACGTGGCGCAAAAATTTTTCGATGTCCTTCGCGTCGAGCTGCGGGTCGTCCTCCGCCGCCGCAATCATGAGGAATTTCGCGAGCGAGCACGGCCCGTAGCCGAGCAGCGCGTTCGCGTGCGTGAGCAGCTCCTGGGGCTCGCGCGCCGCGTAAGGCACATAGCGTTCCTTGCCCACGGCAAGGAGCAGCGGGTGCACACCCGACGCATCCACCGCGTGCACGGACGTGACGCCGGGAATTTCCACCGGGATCATAGGCCCCGCGACTTCATGCACGAGCTTTCCGAAAATAGAATCTTCCTGCGGCGGCCGGCCCACGACCGTGAACGGCCAGATCGCATCCTTGCGGTGATAGACCGCGTCGACGTTGAGCACGGGAAACTCGTGCTTCAGGCTGTAGTAGCCGAGATGGTCGCCGAAAGGCCCTTCGGGCTTGGTCACGCCGGGATTCACGGTCCCGGTAATGCAAAAGTCCGCGTCCATGGAAATGCCGTAGCCGTTTTTATACCCGTAGCGGAACCCACGCCCGGCCAGCGCGCCTGCAAAGGCGGCTTCGGGCAATCCTTCCGGAAGATACATGACGGCCGCGAACGCATGCGCGGGCGGTCCGCCCACGAAAACGCTGACACGCAGCGGCTCTCCCCGCTCAAGCGCCGCGTGATGGTGGATGCCGATGTCGCGCCGGATCTGATAATGAAGCCCGGCTTCGTAATTTTTCCGGTACTCGTTGCCCGACATCTGCACGCGGTACATGCCCATGTTGGATTTCATGATACCGGGCCTCGCCGGATGTTCCGTGTAGACTTGCCCGAGCAGGACAAAGCTGCCGCCGTCTTTGGGCCAGCAGCGGACCTGCGGGAGCTGGTCCAGGTGCGTGACGTTTTCCAGAACGGGCCCGGACGAAATCTTGCGCGGCAATGCGTGAAGCGCGGCGCGCGCGGCGCCCGCCAGATCGCCTGGATTTTTCAAGGCGCGCGACGGGTCGGCCTTCAGGCCCACCATTTTTTTGACGTCTTTCAGCGTGTCGTGGAAAAGATACTGCGCGCGCGCCCAAGTCCCGAAAAGATTGGACACCGCGGGAAACGGGCTCCCCTTCACCTTCTCGTACAGGATCGCGGGGCCGCCCGCGCGGAAAACGCGGCGGTGGATCTCCGCCATTTCCAGGTCCGGATCCACTTCCTCGCGCAGGCGCACGAGGTGCCCCTGCTTTTCCAGGTCGAGGACGCATTCTTTCAGGCTGCGGTAAGGCAAGGCGGGCTCGCTAATCTTTGAAGAAATAAAGGTACGTGACGCGGACGAGGGCGATGACGGCCACGATCAGAAAAGGATTTTTGTAGGCATGAAATGTTTCCGCATGACACGAGCCCAGGACGATCCCGAACAGGAAAAAGCTGACGATCAGCTCCCCGAGCTGCATGGGGTGCCACTTTTTGGTCGGCAGAAAATACATGGTTTCTCCTTCTCGTTTTTCTACGTTTTCTTCAGCTTGAGCGAAACGGAATTAATGCAGTAGCGCAGCCCCGTGGGCCTGGGTCCGTCGTCAAACACGTGGCCGAGATGCGCCTCGCAGCGCGAGCAAAGCACTTCGATGCGCCGCATGAAATGGCTGTTGTCCGCTTTTTTCTCCACGGCCTGTTCATTCGCGGCCTTCCAGAAACTCGGCCAGCCCGAGCCGGAATCGAATTTCGTGTCCGAAGAAAAAAGCTCCTGACCGCAGCCGGCGCACTGGTACACGCCTTTTTCCTTGGAATTGCAGTACTCGCCCGTGAACGGGCGCTCCGTTCCTTTTTGGCGCATGATCTCATACTGCTCGGGCGTCAGCTCTTTTTTCCATTCCGCGTCGGATTTTGTAATTTTGTCCATGGATCACTCCTTCCTTAATTGCCTGCATACGCTCACACGCACGCGATGGGCCTCTTGCATTCAACGTGTGGGGACAGGTCTTTAGACCTGTCCCCGTCCATGCAATGGGATTAATAGTTTGAAAATGCAATGGTCCTTTTCTTGCCCGGGTCGCGGATGAAAAGCTCGGCTTCGTCCGGGCGGTGATAATACGCCGCGATCCAGTGGTCTTTATAGGTCTCGCTGAAATCGATGCCGGAAAACGTCACGTCCGGCGTGTTGACCCTGTCATCGAAAAAACACACAGTGGTCATGGTTCCGGGCCCGTCCCACGCCTGCGCCTGCGCGAATTTTTTCATGCCGTCCCAGTCGAGCTCCGGCGCGTACACCGAAATCACGCGATCGTATTTGCCGCTCTCGATTCTTTTTTCGTTTTTTCCCACGATCTGGAAATCGGCGGCAAAGGCCGGCGCGGTCAAAAAAAGCGAGAGGACAAGGGCCGCGAGCGTTTTCATGCCGAAGGCTCCCCCACCGGGCCGGCCAGCTCGGTTTGCACGGCCGCCGCCGGTTTTTGCCGCGCCTTTTCGATCACTTCCAGGATGGCGTCCATAGGGACGACCACCGAATAGCCGGAATTTTCGATTTCCCTGATGTTGAAGGGCCTCTGGATGCCGTACCACTTGTCGTCGAAAGGAATGAACTCCGCGACCATGCCCACGATGGCATAAGACGTGCCGGAAAGTCCGATCGGTTCCGTTTCCACAACCGGCCCGCCGCTGTTGCCGTAAAAGACCGGGCAGTCCAGGATCATGGTTTTCTTCTCGTTGTTTTTTCCCGCGATCACGCCTTTGCGCAGAAGCGGCCGCGTGTAATCGATCTGCGGATAATTCTCGATGCCGAGCGAATTCGGGTAACCGAAGATGAACACGTCGTTGCCGATCGGCACTTCGTCGTACTTTTTGATCATGGCGCGGCTCGCGCCCACGATGCTGCCTTCGCTCGGCGTTGTCCCGGCCTTGACCACGCGGTCCACGCCGCCGTTAAACTGCAGCGACTTGCCCCGGGGCGTCAGAACCACGCTGCCCAGCTTGATGACGGCCACGTCGTTGGTCTCGTGAGAATAAATAAATCCCGCCACATTGAGGACCTTGAGATCGAGCTGAATCAGGATCGGCTCCTGGAACTGGTCTTCCTGAGGGTACGACGACAGAAGCGCCTTCTGCCCTTTCAGGTCCGAACGGCCTTCCTTGGCCTGATCGTAAAACAGCAGGTGTTTGGCCGTGACGAAATAGGCGTCCCCGTTGTCATCCATTATATAGAAGCCGCTCGCGGCCCGGCCGTCTTCCAGCGTGACCGAAACGGGATATTTAATGTAGTCCGCGGGCAGGGCCGCACCGGCATGAGCCGAGGGCGCCCAAATCAAGACAGCGATCAGAAGAAGGAAAAGTTTTCTCATTATTTTTTCAGGGAGCGTCCCAGCGTTTTTTCCACGGATTCGACTTTGGACTCGAGGCGTCCGGTCCTGCCTTTGCGGTAATCGGCCTTGATGGAAATCGTGATGCGCCCGCAGTCGCGGCCCATGGCCTCGTAGCAGCGCTTCACCACGTCCATGACTTCGTCCCATTCGCCTTCGATGCACGTGCCCATGGGCCCGAGGCGGTAAGGCAGCCCGGACTTGTCGATGATCTCGAGCGAGCGCGCTACGTAGGCGCTCACGCTCTGTCCTTTGTCCATCGGCGACATGGAAAGTTCGAGTAACAGGCTCATGGTTTCCTCCCGGCTATTTTATCCCGGCGCGCCGGGCCACGCTCGTTTTTTTTAGTCACCTGTCTTGATTCCCGGCCAGCTCTTCCTCCTCGCGAGACAAGCGACCCATTTCCGTGCCGAACGAATCGTCGGCGCGGAAGCCAAGTTCTTTGGGCCTGCCGAGTTTGTCTCCGAATGGGTCCGGCGGCTGGAAGCGCGGATCTTTCGGGATCAAATCATCGTCCGCATCCAGGTCATAATCGAGGACCGAGCCGTCCTCTTTCTCGCGGTGATAGTGATGCTTCCAGGTCCCGTCCGGCTGCCGCGTCGAAGTGATCGTGCCACCGCTCGGTGTTTTCGTCACGACCGGCTCCTCCGGCTTGACCGTCGGCGCGGAAGATTTCGGTTCTGCCGGCTTCGGCGGATCGTAAACCGGATGGCCCTTGGGATAAAGGTCGTCGTCGGGCTTCAAGTCGTAATCCACAACGTTGCCGTCTTTGTCCTCGCGGCGGTAATGATGGCTCCACGAGCCATCCGGATTTTGCGTATGCGTTACGGTGGCGCCGCTTGGCAAGGTGTCCGTTTGAGTCACCGGAGGGAGCGCGGGAGGCGGCGCAGGAGCTCCTGCCTTTCCCCCGTCTGCCGGCGGGACCGCGGGGTCCCCTGAATTTTTTTCTCCGCCGGCCGGCACGGTTTCGACGAGTTTTCCGTCTTTGTCGACAATGTCATAGCCGCCGTCCCCGCGGGGACGCAGCCCGCCTCCCGGCGGCACGCGGTCCCAGACCGTGCCCCTCATGTCTTCGGGACCCCAGGGTTTTTGCGGCGCGGCGGGCGCAGGCGCCGGAGAATCCCCGGCCGGTTTTCCCTCCCGCGTCACAGTCTTGATCACCTTGCCTCCCTTGTCGACGACGTCGTAATTTCCATCCTGCCGCGGCCGGATCCCTCCGCCCTCAGGCGCGTGGTCCCACGGCGTGCCCGCGGCGGCAAGGCCGCAATGGAAAGCAAGCCCCGCGGCCAAAAGAAAATATCTAAGACTTGCACGCACGGCGGTCTCCTTTCATGACGGACGTTTCATCCAGGATTGGTTGAGAAAGACCCGCATCTTTTTATAATGTGATCCCGGCCAATAAATTCGGCAGCATTGGCAGCATTGGAAAAAACGGTTGAAATGCCGGCGCGTGTTCGGAAGCAGGCGGTCCAGCACCGCGGCTTTGCTGACCCGCCTTAACCTTCCGTTGCATGCCAGGCACAAACGAAACGGCCGCGGCCGGAGCCCCGGCATACGCGCGAGAACCTCTTTTAATTGAAGCGCCGGCGCATCGTTCCTGAGCCAAAACCCGCGCGCCCGGCGCCGCTTCAAAAGCCCGACGTCGCGCGTCAGCACAAGCCGTCTTTCTCTACGAGCCTTCTCGACAAGCGCAGCGTCATCATAATCGTTGCGGTAGGCCGCGTCAAAACCCAGAAGCCTCAGATGCCGCGCAAGTTTGCCGAGCGGAACGTCCAGCGCAAACCGCGCGCTGCGCCGCGCGCCGAAATCCGCGGGCCAGGCCTCCACTTTCCCGCTCCCCGCGCGCCGCGAAAGCCGCGCCGCCCTGCCGTCCAGCGTCACGCGCCCGATCTCCGCCTGCGGCACGCCCAGCGCCTGCAGCGTATCCAGAAGCGCCGGGATTCCCCGTACGTCCAGTTCGAGCCAATGGTTCCTAGACGCAGGCCTCAGAAAATCATTCAAACAGCCGTGAAAGCGTACCCGGATCTTCAAGACCGCCTCCGGTTTCAGCCTTGATGGAAATAACTCCAAACTTTTTGAGCGAGGGCCTCGTTCATGCCCGGCAGGCCCGCGAGCTGGTCGACGCCGGCGCGCTTGAGTTCTTCCACCGAATCGAAATGGCGGAGCAGCGCGAGTTTTCTTTTGGTGCCGATGCCTTCGATGGCGTCGAGCACGGATTCTTCCAGGCCCTTTTCCTTTAATAAGCGGTGGTACGTGATCGCGAAACGGTGCGCCTCGTCGCGGACTTTCTGCAAGAGGTACAGCGCGGGCGAGTCTTTCGGGAGGCCGAGGTCTTCCCCGCTTTCGGCCGTGCCCGCGAGCATTTGCTTGGCGGAATAAATCGTCTCGAAACGCTTGGCAATGGAGATGAGCTCTGTCGTTTCAAAACCCTGCTCTTTCAGGACGGCCGCGGCCGCGCTGAGATGGCCCTTGCCGCCGTCGATCATGATGACGTCCGGGATGAAATCCTCGCGGCCTTCCTTCAGGCCGACCAGCATACGGCGCAAGGCCTCCTGGATCATGGCGAAGTCGTTGATGCCTTCCACGGTCTTGATCTTGTAGCGGCGGTAGCCGAGCTTGTCCGGCAGCTCGCGGTGGAACGCGACTTTGGAAGCCACGGCCTCGTCGCCCTGGATGTTGGAGACGTCGAAGCATACGATGCGTTCGGGCAATTTTTCCATGCCGAGGATGCGCTTGAGTTCCAGCGTGGCCGAAAGCCCGATGCCGGCCTCGGGCTTGCCGGGCGTGAAGCGCTTCTTTTTCAATTTTCCCAGCGCCTCGATCTGTTCCTTGTAGAACTGCGCGTCCTCGAAGCGCAGTTCTTCCGCGGCCTGCAGCATGCGGTCGCTCAGATATTCGACGAACGTTTTTTTGCCGCCGCCCAGGAAATCGCGCACTTCCTGCACGCATTTGCCGTACGCGTCCTTGACCTCGGGCTTGATGCACGGCGCCAGGCATTGGCCGATGTGGTAATAAAGGCAGGCGGTTTTCGGAAGCTTGCGGCATTTGCGCAGCGGGAAAAGGCTGTTCATGAGCGAGATGGCCTCGCGCAAAAGCTTCGCATCCGTGTACGGGCCGTAATAAAGCGCTTTTTTCTCCGACTTGTTGCGTGTGAGGACAAGGCGCGGGTATTCGTCGCCCGTGATCTTGAGCAGCGGGTAGCTCTTGTCGTCCTTCAACTCGATGTTGTAATGCGGCCGGTGCTTGCGGACAAGCTGGGCTTCCAGGAGAAGCGCATCGACTTCGGTGGAGGTTTCGACGTACTCGATGTCGCGGACTTTGGTCATGAGCATCGCGACTTTGGGGAGCTGCATCTTGTTGATCAGGTAGGAACGCACGCGGTTGCGCAGGATGCGCGCTTTTCCGATGTAGAGGATCTCGCCGCGTTCGTCCTTCATGAAATACACACCGGGCCTCAGGGGGATTTCGGCGACAACGCTTCGCAGGTGCTCGAAAGGGTCTGTCTTCGATGCGGTCATGTCGAACTCAGGCGGTTTTTTTACGATTCCCGAAAAACGCGAGCGCTTCCTGCAGTTCCGGCACGCGGAAGAGGAAGCAGTAAACCGGATAGGAAAGCGTGGCCAGCGTGATGGCGCCGAACACGCGCAAGGCCTGGACGGATGCGGATACGCCCGGGAGGCGGCCTGCGAGAATATGATAACAAAAGACGGCCGTGACGGCCATGGCCGCGGTGGCCATGAGGATGCGCAGGAACGAAGTCATGATTTCCTTGATGGGCAGCGGGCTGACGCGGCGGTGAAAAATGACGATGAGCGCGACGAAATTGAAAATGCCCGAGATCGACGTGGCCATGGCAAGCCCGGCCTCCCCCATGGGCCGGAGAAGCGTCGCGTTGAAAAACACGTTCACCAGCAGCGCCGCGATCGAGACTTTCATGGGCGTGCGCGTGTTTTGCAGCGCATAAAATCCGGAGATGATCACCTTTTGCCCGGCATAACCGAGCAGGCCCACCGAATAGCACCAGAGCACGGCGGCGGTGCGGCGCGTGGACTCCGCGTCGAACTGGCCGCGCTCGAACAGGAACCTCACGATCGGCGTCGCCAGCACGATGAGCCCGGCCGCGCACGGAAGAACGATCAGGCATACGGCCCGCATCGAAAACGAAAGATTTTTCTTGGCGATGTCCGGGCGTCCGGCCGCGAACTGCTGGGAAATCGTGGGGAGCAGCGCGGAGCTGATGGCGATGGCGAAAACGCCGAGCGGAAATTGCATCAGGCGGTTGCCGTACCACAGCGCGGAATTGGCGCCCGGCCCGGCCCAGTAGGCGAACGCCGAGTCCACGACGAGGTTGATCTGCATGACGGAAAATCCGATCAGCACCGGCATGATGAGCTTCTTGCACTTTTGAATGCCGGGGTGATGCGGGTTCCATGACCAGCGGAAATGGAAGCCGATGCGCTTCAGCGCGGGAACCTGGAAAAAAACCTGGCCGATGCCGGAAGCCACCGTGACGAGCGACTGCCACCGCAGCTGCAGCACGAGGTCCCGCGGTCCGTAAGTCGTGATCAGGATAATGCCCGCGATCCAGCCCACGTTCATGATCACCGGACCGAAAGAAGATGTGAGAAACTCCTTGTGGCTGTTC
>DATJFP010000017.1 GCA_035495615.1 Verrucomicrobiia bacterium
CGCGGCTGAAAAGAGGCGGGTTTCCGGTCTCAGTTTCGCCGATCTCTTCCATGGGCCTTGTCTTCAAGGAGCGGGCCGCGGTTTTCAATCTGGAGGAATTTACGGAAGGGCTTTTCGAAGTCCAGGACGCGGGAAGCCAGAAAGTCTGCGAGGCGGTCGGCGCGCGGCCGGGCGATGCCGTCTGGGACGTGTGCGCGGGGAGCGGGGGTAAAAGTCTTTCGCTGGCGGCCATGATGCAGAACAAAGGACGCATCGTGGCGACCGACATCCGCAAACACAAGCTGGACGACCTTAAAAAGCGGGCAAGCCGCGCCGGCGTTTACAATATTTTCCCCGCGGACCTCGACCGCATGGACGAAATGAAGCTCGCCAAAAAAGGTTTTGATAAAATACTCGTGGATGCGCCGTGTTCCGGTACCGGCACGCTGAAGCGGAATCCGGACGCGAAATGGAAGCTCAGCCCCGAAGAATTCGGCAAGTACCAGGAAGACCAGCTCAAGATCATCAAGAATTCGCTTCGCTACCTGAAAAAAGGCGGCCGGCTGTATTATGTGACCTGCTCCATCGAAGAAGTGGAAAACGAAGGCGTGATGGACAGGCTGATGAAGGAAGAGGCTGGACTTGTTCCCGTCGTGGACATCGAATTCGGCGAGGCTTCGGGGCCGTGGCGCAGGCTATGGCCCGCCCATGAAAACGATGGATTTTTTCTGGGTGTTGTCGAAAAAATATAAGACCGTTTATCCGGACCGTGGGCTGTTTTCATCCGTCATGAAACGAGGAGCTGTCATGAAAAAGATCGCTTGGATTTTGGTTTTGTCTTTCATTTTCTCCGTTCCCGCGCAAGCTTACGATTCCGGCCGGACCGACCGCGGCGTTTTCAGCCGCATTTTGGCGGTCGAAGGGCGGGGAGCGCTTAACATCGTCGGCATGCCCATGGAGCTTGTCCGCACGCCCATTCTCGAATCCAAGAACCACCATCGCATGTGGCCGGTCACCTTTTGGCCGAGGCTCATCACCAATATCATTACCCGGGCTGCATCCGGAATTTATGATATCGTGGCGGCGCCCTTTGTTCTTCCTTTCACCGACGACATTACTCCGTTTACGGATCCCATGGGACTCAGCGACTATCCCTGGCAATGGGACGACGCCGCGTTCTGACGGCGATCGAGTATCCTTGTCTTAGGAGACTCTCAGGAGACGTTTATGCCGGTCCGTTGTCCGAAATGCGGCAAGCAGCATGACGCCGCCAAATTCGAAAGCGAAACGAAATTGAATTGTGAGTGCGGTTTCCAGCTCGATGTCTCATTCCTGGAAACTCTTGAGGATTTTCTGCGCTTTTCCGAGAGCGAAGAGGAGAGGCATAAGGCCCTGGAGATTCAGCGCGGCGCCGAAGACATCTGCCGCATGATCCTGGACGACGGATGCCCGGACGTGGACATCGAGATCGCGCGCGTCCAGCTCCGCGAAAAAGTCGAAGCCCTTTTCCCCCAGCAAATGGGGACCTACCAGATGATCTACGAGGCGCGATTCAACCGGCTGTGGGAGCAATTCCGCGGCAAGGGATCCTGAACCGCATTCTTGCGCGGCTTCATTTCGTTAAAGGGAGGAGGCGCTCAAGGCTTTTTGAAGCATGTCCGGATCGTCGGACATGATGCCGTCCGCGCCCGAGGCCGCCAATTTCAGTGCCAGCGCCGGCACATTCACCGTCCAGTAATAAACCGTGGCCTGCTTTTTGTGCAGCCAGTCGATCCAGGCCGGTTTTTTGAGATCGAAGAATTTCGACTCCACGGGAAGCGACGCGACAAGCAGGGGCTCTTTGCGGGGCCTGCTGCGGTTGCAGAAGTATTCGGCGAGAAGCTGATAGGCCTTTTTGCGGGACGAAAAAACGCGGGTTCCGATGTCCGTGCGGAGGATTTGCAGGTACGTCGCATGCTCCAGCGATCCCACAATGGTTTTTTGCTCGCGGCCGTATTTGCGGACAAGGGCCGCCACCGCGGCCACTACGTCAGGACCGGTGGCTTTGATTTCCACGGCCAGCTCTTTGTCCGGAAACGCCTCGAACACTTCTTCCAAAGCCGGGATCAGGATGCCCTTTCCGCGCTGCGGCCACCTTCCCATGGTACCCGGATCAAACCCATGACCCGCATCGAGTTTTTTCAGCTCATTCAGTGTATAATCTCGCACCAGGCCCTTCCCGTTCGTAGTCCGTTCCAGCGTTTCGTCATGGATGACGACAGGGATGCCGTCGCGCGACAAATGCACGTCGAATTCGATCATGCCGGCTTTGAATTTTTCGAAAGCCATTTTGAAAGACGGCAGGGTGTTTTCGGGAAGGTGCGCGGAGGCGCCGCGGTGTCCGATGACCAAAGGGGAACGGGAATTCATCAAAGTTTTCTCCGTTAATTGAAAAGCATCATAAGAAAAGCAGCCGTCGAATAAAAGGAAAATTTAGGATATGCCCGTTTCGATCGTCCTCGTCGAACCCGAAAACCCGGATAATATCGGCGCCGTGGCGCGTGCCATGATGAACATGGATCTCGCCGACCTCAGGCTGGTGAAGCCGCCCGCAAAGTGGAAGGAAAAGGCCAAGAAGATGGCCGTCCATGCTTTTCCCCTGCTGGCCCACGCCAAGGTCTTCGATTCCCTCAAAGAAGCTTTGGCGGATGCGCATTTCGTGCTTGGGACGACGCGAAGGCAGGGAAACCGGCGCCGCGCTTTTCTCGAATTCGACGATGCGATGGGGCGCTGCCGGCGTGTGGCCAAAAAGCGGAATGCCTCGGTTGTCTTCGGCAAAGAATCAAAAGGGCTTTCGAATTCGGATCTTGATTTGTGCGACTGGTTCACGACGATCCCGACGGGAAAAGAATACCCTTCGATCAATCTGGCCCAGGCCGCCATGATCGCCTGTTTTTCGCTTTTCACCGGGAAATTCAAGGTCGAAGGCTACGACGCGGTCACCAAAGTCTCGAAAGAGGAGTTCGAATCCATCATGGAATATTTCAACCGCGCGGTGCAGGCCCTGGAGTACAAGCCCGACATCGCGGTCCGCATCGACCGCACGTTCCGCGCGCTCATCAAGCGTTCCGGGCTTCTCAAAAGCGAAGGGCAGATGTTCAAAGGGTTTTCGCGGCGTATCCTGGAGCGCACCACGCCCAAGTACGCCGGCAGGAACCCGGACAAAAAAGGAACGCTATTGCAATTTCAGAAATGACGCTTTAAGATGGGGCCTCATTTTGAGGGAAAAGATGGAAGACAAAAAGCTTAGAGACGACTTACTGCAGCTCGTCAAGGAAAAGGCCCTGATCAAAGGGGAAAGGACCCTTGCGTCCGGGAAAAAGTCGAGCTTTTACATCGATGGAAAGCAAGTTACGCTGGATCCGCAAGGCATTTTCCTCACGGCCAAGCTCATCCACAACCTGATCCAGGGAAACAAGGCCGACGCGATCGGCGGACCGACGCTGGGCGCCGACCCTATCGTTGCCGCGGTTTCCCTGCTGAGCTCCCAATCGGGGCATCCCATCAAGGCCTTAATTGTGAGGAAAGAGGCGAAAGATCACGGCACCCAGAAAATGATCGAAGGGCCGGCTTTGAAAGAAGGGGACAGGGTTGTGATGGTCGAGGATGTGATCACGACCGGAGGCTCGGTCCTGAAAGCCATCCAGGAAATCGAGAAGCTCAAGGCCAAAGTCGTCCGGGTCGTTTGCCTGGTGGATCGCGACGAAGGCGCGGATAAGACCTTGGCTCCCTATAATTACACGCCCATCTTTTTTCTTTCGGACATCGGTGTTAAAAAAGAGTAACTTCTTATTTTTCCTGCCTTTAGAAAGTAGCCGGTAACAATTCTTGACAAATTATAATTTCAGCCCTATTATCCACTCTATCCTATAGCCTGACATAGCCCAACACACGGGACCTTTATGGAAGAAAAACAATCCGACCAAGTTCGCAAGCAGCGGACTCAAATTATGACACCGAAGGAAGCCGCTAAATATCTCGGCTTTCATCTGGTGACGATCTATCGCCTGCTGAAAAAGCAGGAGATTCCGGCGACCAAGATCGGCGGGCAGTGGCGTTTTAAGAAAGACGTCCTCGATGCCTGGCTGATGAACCGGATGAATCGTCAGTAATTTCCTCGCCGTTTACTTCCCTATCGCAAGTAAAGACAAACACCCGGATTGCCGGTAGAATACCTCCGTTTTCTGCCTTTCAACGGAGATCCTCGTGCGGGACGTAATGCCCAAAAAAATCATGCAAGTGCCTCTGCTCGACCTCAAACAGCAGTATCAGGCAATTCAGGATGAGATCCTGTCCCGGCTCGACGTCCTGTTCAAAAGCCAGCAATTCATTCTCGGCCAGGAAGTCGAAGCCTGCGAAAAGCTTGTCGCGGATTATTGCGGCGTCCCTTTTGGCTGCGGCGTTTCGTCGGGAACCGACGCCCTCCTGATGGCGCTCATGAGCGAAGGCATCGGCCCGGGCGACGAGGTCCTCACCACGCCCTATTCTTTTTTTGCGACGAGCGGCTGCATCGCGCGCGTCGGCGCCAAAGCTGTCTTCACGGACATTGATCCCGTCACGTTCAACATGGACGTTTCCGGAATCGAAAAGAAGATTTCCCGCAAGACCAAGGCCATCATGCCCGTCCACTTATACGGACAATGCGCGGACATGGCCGCGATCATGCAGGCGGCGAAGAAGCACGGGCTTGCCGTCATCGAAGACGCGGCCCAGGCCATCGGGGCCGGGCACGGCGGCATCCGGGCCGGCGCCTGGGGAGATTACGGCTGCTTTTCTTTTTTTCCGTCAAAAAACCTGGGATGCTTCGGAGACGGCGGCATGGTGGTTTGCCGTGACGCGGAAAAACAGGCGCGCCTTAAGGCGCTCCGCAACCATGGGTCGGAAAAAAAATATTATCATGGCCTTGTCGGCGGCAATTTCCGGTTGGACGCGGTGCAAGCCGCGGTTGTCAGCATCAAGCTGAAGCATTTGGACGGCTGGACCGCAAAAAGGCAGGCCAATGCTGGGACCTATCAGAAGCTGTTCGAAAATACCGGCCTCGTCCGCAGCAAGAAGGTGGTTCTTCCGGTTCAGGTTCATGACCGGCATGTTTATAATCAATACGTCATCCGGGCGCAGCGCAGGGACGAGCTCATGGAGCATCTCAAGAAAAGGGGCGTCGGTTGCGAGGTTTATTATCCTCTTTCTTTGCACCTGCAGGAATGTTTCAAGTTTTGGGGCTATAAGGCAGGGGATTTCCCCGAAAGCGAAAAGGCGAGCCGCGAAACCCTGGCCCTGCCGATTTATCCGGAATTGGCGCGCGAGCAGCAGGAATATGTGGTGGCGCAGATCGCGGAGTTTTTTGGCGAGTAAGCGGAACATAAAAATAAAAAGGCAAAAAAAAAGGCCCTCAATTTTTGAGGGCCTTTTTTTTATCCAAAAGATCGTGAATTACTTAATGTAACGGGCTCTTTCCTGCTGCGGCGCCGGCTGATCGTAGAGGCCTTTCTTCACATAATCCATGGGATTATGCTCTTCGACCACAACGGGAGCGCTCTGAGCGGGCGGTTCGACATAAGGAGCGGGCGCAGACTCGGCAAGGCAGTTTGAATAGGAACGCGAAACCGTGAAACCGTTCCAGCCGGGAACCCAGAAGGTAGCCACGTCAAGGATACCCGACGAGGCCCTGAGAGCGGTGCAGCCCAAACCCGAAGCGAGGCCGTTCAGCGTCCCGAAAAGCGGGGGCCCTTCCTGGGTTTTTTCCACCGTCTGAACAATCAAATCCATGGGGCTGGTGGCGGCATTCACAAGACCGCGGCCCAACATGCCGCCGGCCTTCCTGCCGTAGTGCTCGGATTCAGCCATGTCCCAAACGCTGTCTGCAGAAGCGCGGGGCGCGTGCATCAGGGCCATGCTGAGGATCATCAAAAAAACGATCACTCCCTTTTTCATTTTGATTAACTCCTTTGGGTTACAGTTTACGACGCAAACACGGATGCCTATTTAAGTAAGACACGGGAAACATTATAGCATTTCATAATTGTAATCAACAGATTTCTTTAACTGCGCGACGCTCAAGGACTTACAACGGGAAACAAATATAATAATATCTATCAAAACTTGACTATTTATAATTTTAATCGTACTATTTAGCCTAGAAACAGACTCTAGTCACCAAAAAAATAACAAAAATAAACAGGTGCTCGAACATGGAAGAATCAAAACAAAATCCTCAGAAACGTCCGGAAAGAACCCAAATCATGACTCCCAAAGAAGCCGCGAAGTACCTTGGCTTTCACCTCGTCACGATTTACCGTCTTCTGAAAAAGCGTGAAATTCCCGCAACGAAAATCGGCGGGCAGTGGCGCTTTAAAAAAGACGTTCTGGACGCTTGGTTGATGAATCGCATGAAGTAACGGCAAGTTTGTCGTGAACCTGTACTCTAAACTGCGCCGCTGAGTTCCCTAGAAGCTCACCCACGCCCGTATGCCATTCCGTCCCGGGAAAAGTGTGCCCTTTTGGGGTGCGACTACGAAGGTTCCTATGCGAGCATCCCTCACCGAAATACTGGAATCCGCTCCGACCCAGAGGGAAGACCTCCGATGGTTTGTCCCGCAATGGTATGCTCTGTACACGCGCAGCCGGCACGAAAAAATTGCCGCTGAGCAGCTCGCCAAGAAAAACATCCAGACCTTTTTGCCGCTGCGCACCATCACGCGCCGCTGGTCCGACCGGAAGAAAATTATTCAGCAACCCCTTTTCGCGGGATATCTTTTCGTCCATACCGCGCTGGACAGGCGCTGGAACGTCCTCAATTCCCAGGGCGTCGTCAGGTTCGTGGGGCCTTCCCCGGGGAATCCCATTGCCGTCCCGGAACGGGACATCACGGCCATTCAACGCTTCGTCAAAGAAGAAATCGACATCGATCCTTTTCCCTATTTAAAAGAGGGAACCAAGGTGTACGTACGCGCCGGCCCCTTCAAAGGGACCGAAGGCTTTATCGTTCGTAAGGACGGCCGCTGCCGCCTGATCCTTTCTTTGGAAGTTTTGATGCAGTCGGTTTCCATCGAAATCGATCAGGCGTGCGTCGAGCCTGTCTGAATATAACGGCCGTTGTCTGACCCAGACCTTCTAGGCCCGCCTTACGGGTGTGACCGAGAGGGCGAAGCTGTGCGCGGACGAAATGAGAAGCAATCGTGATTGCCAAAACACATTTCATGCGGGGTTTTAAATAGACAAGTCCCTCCCATCCGCCCGAACGCCTCCGGAACCCGGCGATTCGGATTGGCTTTTGTTCAGACGGCTTCTCCAGGCCACGAACACAAACGTCTATCTGTTCTTCGTGCCCATTGTGCTTTCTTTCATCACAGCCTTGCTGGAAGGCCTCAGCATCGGGCTGTTGATGCCGTTGACGCAGGGGATTTTGAGCGGGAGCTATAAATTTCTGGAATCCGGACCCGCACCCATGAGGATGTTCGCCAAGATTTTCTGGAACGGGGACAGGCCGAATGCCGGAATCTTCATTTTCCTGGTGGTGGTCATTATTGCATCCGCGGTGCTCAAGAGCTGCTTCCAGTACTTCTCCGTCTATTCTCTCGACCGTGTTCTCTTTAGATTCTACGAAAGACTGCGCGAACTTCTTTTTGCGAAATGCCTTTCTTTGAACAAGACTTTTTTCGATCAGCACAGCCTGGGGCATCTCTCGAATCTTATTTTGGGGCACACGCTGGAAATCGTGACGTCGGTAAAGAATCTCAACCGCCATCTGACGGCGATCCTGATGTTGCTGCCTTACCTCCTCCTCATGGGAATCATTTCGTGGCCGCTGACGCTGATCAGCGTCATCACTTTTCCCGCCCTGCATCTGGCGATCAACTGGGTCATTCACAAGCTCCGCGCCTCTTCGCGCAATTCCATCGACATCCAGAATGCGCTGGGGATAAGGTTTTCCGGTGTCCTGATGGCAATTCCTCTGATCAAGGCATGCGGCATGGAAAAAGCCGAAAGAGAAGAGTTCGCGCGCCTGAACAGCCTCGTTGCCGCGGCCCGGCTGAGTATCGAAAAGAAGGCCGGGCTCATTCCCGCCATCCAGGAGATTCTAACGATCGTTTCTTTTCTCCTGCTCATCTGCGTGATGGCGATGTTTTACGAGCCGGGCCGCCATAATGAAATCGCGGGATACCTTGTTTTTTTTGTCGTCCTCAGGCGGGCGCTGAACAGCGTGAGCAGCATCGGAAATCTCAAAGCGATCATCGCGCGCGTGCACGGTCCCATGTTCGACATCGTCGATTTTTTCGAGCAGGAAAAAGTCTCCGTGGAAAAAGACGGTACCGTGGACATTGCCGGTTTCCAGCGCGAAATCCGTTTTTCCGACGTGACTTTTTCTTACAGCAACCGGCCTCCCGTCCTGCATCACCTGGATCTGGTTTTCGAAAAGGGAAAGGTCACGGCCATTGTGGGAGACACAGGCTCCGGAAAAACGAGCATCGCCCAGCTCCTCCTGCGGTTCTATTTGCCGGATTCGGGAACCCTTTCACTGGACGGCATCAACATCCAGGATCTGACTTCAAAATCGCTGCGGTCGATTTTCGCGCTTGTCAGCCAGGACGCGTATTTGTTCCACGACACGATCCGCTACAACATCACCTACGGCTTGAACCGTCCGGTCGACGAGGCGGAGATTTGGGACGTTTGCGAAAAGGCAAAGCTGGCCCACTTTATCAAGAGCCTCCCGCTGGGCC
Organism: Verrucomicrobiia bacterium; assembly: GCA_035495615.1. Classification (NCBI taxonomy): domain Bacteria; kingdom Pseudomonadati; phylum Verrucomicrobiota; class Verrucomicrobiia; species Verrucomicrobiia bacterium. Next base: position 8,739 of record DATJFP010000017.1, read on the forward strand.
TTGAGACGGTCGTCGGCGACCGCGGCATCCAGCTTTCCGGAGGCGAGCGCCAGCGCGTCGCCATCGCCCGGGCCGTCTTAAGAAAACCGGAGATCTACATCTTCGACGAAGCGACGAGCGCTCTGGATTCGAAAACCGAAATCGTGGTCCAGGAAGCCATCGACCAAGTCATCCGCCACCACACGGCCGTCATCATCGCGCACCGGCTCTCGACCATCCGCAAGGCGGACAAAATCATCGTCATCGGCGAAGGGCGCGTCCTCGAGCAAGGGAGCCTCGAGGAGCTTTTATCCGCAAAGGGACCTTTTTTCTCCTATTGGTCGGCGCAGCAGCAAAGCTAACGGGAAAAGTCAGAGCATGTGCGGCATAGCAGGTTTATTTTCCATCCGCGGTGACGTTGCCTCTTCAGGAAACGCCGCTCTCATGGGCAAGATGGTTTCCATGATGACGCGCCGCGGACCCGATGACGAGGGGCGATGGTCAGATGGAAAGTATTGTGCCCTGGGATTCAGGCGGCTGTCGATTCTGGATCTCTCGAAGCGCGGCGGCCAGCCCATGGTGACTTCCGACGGACGCTACGCTCTCGTTTACAACGGGGAGCTTTACAATTACCAGGACATCCGCGCTCAGCTGGAAGCCGAAAACGTCAGATTTAATTCTTCCGGAGACACGGAGGTCGTGCTGCAGGCGCTTGTCCGGTGGGGAGAAGACGCGCTGCCGCGGTTCAACGGCATGTTTGCCCTGGCTTTGTATGACGCGAAACAAAACGTCCTTCTGCTCGCGCGCGACCACGCGGGAATCAAGCCTTTGTACTATTACCATCACAACGGAGAAGTTTGTTTTGCTTCCCAAATGGATCAAGTCCTGGCCTTCGCAAAAACCCGCAAGACCGCGATTTCCAATCGAGGCCTCGCGCTTTATCTGAATCTGGGCTACGTGCCTCCGCCGGATACCCTTCTCGAAAACGTGTTCATGCTGGAAGCCGGCGCCTGGCTCAGATTTGAACTGCGAAACCCGGCCAAGAAGGGAATCTATTTTGATTTTCCTTCCCGGCAGGACAATCCCTGCTCGCGTGAGGAAACTCTGGAAGCCCTCGAGTCAGCCCTGCCGAGAGCGGTGAAGCGTCACATGGTGAGCGACGTTGAAGTGGGTGTTTTTCTCTCCGGAGGAATCGATTCTCCTTTGGTCGCGGCGGAAGCCAGCAAGCAATCCGGCGCGCGCTTGAAAGCCTTCACGCTCGGTTTTGATTATCCCGGGCAGAAGGACGAAAGCGAAATGGCCGCCCGTTTCGCGGCGGCCTTGGGAGTCGAACATCACGTCGAAATTCTCAATGACGATGCCGCAGCGCGCCTTGTCGTGGACGTCATGGAAGCCTGCGGCGAGCCAACCTGCGATTATTCGATTATTCCCGCCCTGATGCTCAGTAAAGTGGCCGCGGAACATGTGAAAGTCGTTCTCTCGGGCGATGGCGGCGACGAGCTGTTTTGGGGATATCCCGAGCGGTTTCTCGCGGCGACCGAACAGGCCGGCTATTTCCGCTTCCCGAAAATTTTAAGAAAGATGCTCATTGCTTTCCGGCACGCTTTGCCGGGCGCTTATTTTCCTACGCGGGAAGTGCTCGCGCCGAGCCTGGGAGACTTGTACCGCCGGAAACATACGATCGCGACCGGGAATGTCTTTCAATATTTTAAAAACGTGCCGGAGGTGTCCGTCTTTCCCGAGACGAAGTATTTCCACTGCGCCGCGAGCCGCCGGGATGACGCGGCCTTCTGGAGCCGCTGGAATGAATTCGAAGTCCATTTGGGCAGGATTTTGCTGAAGATGGACCGCGCCAGCATGTTCCATTCTCTGGAAGTCAGGACGCCGCTGCTCGACAAAGAAATCATCGACGCCGCCTGCAGGACGGATTGGAAGAATTGTCTCGATGCCCGTAAACGCATCGGAAAGCTGCCCCTCAGGCAGCTGCTGGATTCCAGGATCGGATTCCAGGCTGCCGAAAAAAAAGGTTTTTCCTTTCCGATGGAGCGGTGGCTTCTCGGGCCTCTCAAGAAATGGATCGAGGAATACCTGATCGACCGGAAAGATTTTCTGGGCTTCGAAGTCGATTCTGGCGCCGTCACGCGGATGCTGGAAAATGCCCGGCGGGGCGATGCGCGCGACACCTGGTCTTTGTGGAGCCTGTTGAGCCTGGCGCTTTGGGAAAGGAAATACTGGCTCGGGGCCTGATGCGGATCGCGGTCGTGACAAACCGGTTTCCGGCTCTTTCGGAAACCTTCATTTACGAGAAGGTCAAAGGCCTCGCAAAGGCGGGATGCGAAGTGCGCGTTTTTATTCATGACCGGGACCATGACGCCTCATTTTTCGGAGAAGACCCGTTTCTAAAAAAAGCCGGCGTGAAAATCGTCCCCGCCGTCGGAGGCGGGGCCGCGGGCGGGTGCTGCAAGGCGCTCGTTCTTCGTCCGCTTGCATGTCTGAAGGCGCTGGCTCTTTCGTTTCAGGAGTCGAAAAATTTCATGGGGGCATTGAAGGCATGGATCAAGGCGCTTCCGTATATTCCCTTCCGTTTTGATGTCATCCATTTCGAATTTTCCGGGATCGCCGTGCGCTACCGGGCCGCTTTCATACTGCTGAGGCCGGCGCGCCTTTATTTCAGCTGCCGGGGAAGTGCCGAAAAGTTGAGGCTGCTTGTGGATCCGAAGAGAGCCGCGGAATTGCAAAGCGCTTTCGAGGGAATCGACCGGATCCATTGCGTCTCGGAAGATATGCTGCGCACGCTCGAGCCTTACGGCATCCCGAAAGAAAAAGTCTTCATCAACCGGCCGGCGATCGACGGCGCTTATTTTTCACGCAAATCACCTTTCGTGGAAGACGGCGTCCTGCGCCTGATCACGGTCGGTCGTCTGTCCTGGCAGAAAGGTTATGTGTTTGCTCTCCTGGCGTTGAAAAAAGCGAAACTCGAAGGCGCGCGTTTCCATTACGAGATTGTCGGCGGCGGGCCGGCCGACGACGAGCTGTCTTATTTGGTGAAAGCGTTTAATCTGGAAGCCGAGGTGTCTTTTGCCGGACGTGCCAGCCGTGAAGCGGTCCGGGAAAAGCTGGAGAAGTGCCACGTGTTTCTTTTGCCCAGCGTGTATGAAGGCATCAGCAACGCGGCTTTGGAAGCCATGTCCATGGAAGTGCCCGTCGTTTCGACGCGGGCGGGAGGAATGGAAGAAGTGATCGAGCATGGAAGGAACGGCTTTCTCACGCCCTGCTGCGATCCGGACGAACTGGCCGGCCTCATCCTTCGGCTCAGCCGGAACCGGCAAGATTTGAAAAAAAACGGAGCCGCGGGACGGGCCGTGGTGCAGAAAGAACATACCGTCGCCGCGCAGATCAGCCGCTACATGAAGGAGTATGGCGCTTAACATCGTTCATTTTTCTCAGGATTTCAGCCCCGGCAAGGCCCAGCTGGGAGGCTATTCGCGCATTTATCATGAAACGGACGACAAAGAAAACAACCACATCATCTTTACCAGTCACATGGGGGAAAACGGCGTGCGAGAAGAGGTGCGGGGGCATCTCCGGATTGTCAGCATCGGGGTAGCCGCCAAGAGCCTCAGATTCTGGAACAAATTTTATCTCGCGGAGCAAATTGCCCGGGGCATTCACGGCTTCATGCAGCGGACGGACCTCCGGCCCGATCTTCTTTTCGGACATTCCCAGCTTTTCAATTTTCATATTCTCGATCATCTTAAAAAACTTCTGTCCCGCCCCGTGCCGCTTCTGTGGGAAGCCAACGGCCTCTTCGGACTGCCCCGGAAAATCTCTGAAAAATGGCGGTTTAATCCCCTGGCGCGAATCGAGCAAAAGATTGTTTTTGAAAAGGCCGACGTGATCATCGCGCAAACCGAAGCGGCCAAGGACGCCATCAGCCGGTCTTTCGGAATCGCCGGTTCCAAGATCCATGCAGTGACCAACGGAGCAGATGCGGACTATCTGGGGAAGTATGAAGAAGGCAGGTATGCCGCTGCCCGCAGACCGTTCAAAGTCCTTTTTATCGGTCTTCTGGATACGATGAACGGGATCACTTTTTTGCTGAGGCTTCTGGAAACTGCCGGAATACCCGGCTTCAGCTTTTCGGTCGTCGGCTCGGGAGAGCATCAAGACAGGGTCATCGAAGCCGCGCGTAAGAAAGAAATCGATTACAAAGGGCAGGTCAGCCATTCGGAAGTGTCCCGTATTATGGCGCAGTGTGATTTTTTGATTATTCCCAGGCTGCGCTTTGTGTCCGCGGAATATTTTATCCCGACGAAACTTCTGGAAGCCATGGCCATGGGAAAGATCGTCATCGGTTCCGACGTCGGAGGAATTTCGCAGGTGCTGTCATCCGGGAATGACGGATTCCTCTTCAAGGCAGAGGAACCGCTTGCCTTGAAAAAAACGCTGCAGCAGATTCTCGAAATGCCGGCGCAGGATCTCGAAGCCGTGTCCCGCCGGGCGCGGCAAAAAATTATCGATCACTACCTTTGGTCCAGCCAGCATAAGAAGCTTGCAAGCGTTTATGGACAATGGGCGGGCCGGCACGAGGGCGCGGCGAGCGGGCCTCAACGATGAATTCTAACTCGAGCTCCAGCCTCGTCCGTGTCATGCATGTGATCGACAGCCTCGCGATAGGAGGCAAGGAACGCATGGCTGTGGATCTCGCGAATGCGGCCTCGGCCAAAGGTTGTCATGTTTCCATGTGCGTAACGCGCTGCGAAGCGGATCTTGCAGCCGGGCTGGATCAACAGGTTCGGCTTCACGTCCTGAAGAGGCGCTCGACATTCGATGTGCGTGGGATGCTGCATTTTCTGAAGGCCTTGAAGCTGGAAAAACCTGAAGTGCTTCATATCCATGGACGTTCGTCTTTCTCTTTCGTGGTTTTTCTCAAATCTCTCGGCATGATACGCCAGCCCTTGATTTTTCATGACCATTACGGAGTAGAGATGGATTTTTCCGTTCCTTTATGGATGAAATGCTGGGCAAAACGCTATGCCGCGGTTTACGTGGGAGTTTACGAGAGGCTGACGGCATGGGCCGAGAAAGCGGGATTTGCCAAAGACCGGGTGCGCATTTTCGGAAACGCTATCGACCTGGGACGGCTGGAGAGCGCGGAGCCCGTTGATTTGCGGAAAGCGCTGGATATTCCCGCCGGCCGGCGGCTGTTCATCGCGGTGTGCGACCTGCGGCCCGAGAAGGGCGTCGACGTGCTGCTTGATGCGATCGCGCAATTGAAACCGGCGGACTGCGTGTTTGTAATCGCCGGCGGCCAAAGCCATCCTGCCTATGCCGATCAGTGCCGCAGAAAAGCGCAGGAAGGCGGGCTTGAAAACAAGGTGATATTTCTCGGAAAGCGCGAGGATGCTCCGGGACTTCTCAAAAACGCGGATTTCGCCGTCATGCCGTCGCTTTCTGAGTCGGGGCCTCTTGTTCTGATCGAGTATCTTGCTGCCGGCCTTCCTTTCGTATCCTCGTTGGTGGGCGATATCGCGTGCAGGACCGCCAAACGATTTCCGGATCGTTTTGTTCCCCCCGGCCGTCCGGATCTTCTTGCCGGGAAGATCGAACAGCTTCTTGCCTGCAGCCTCCAGGAGCTTCGGCGTCTGAGGGAAGAAGAGTCCGAATTTGCCCGTGAGGAGTTCGATCTTCGCAAAAAAATTGACGAATGGATCCATCTCTATCAGCAGGCCGCCGCTTCCGCGCACGCATGAACCTTCTCATTGTTTCCAATATGGCCCACTATAAAAGGGAGGGGAGTCTGGTCGGCTGGGGCGCGGCGGCGGAAGAAATTTCTTCGCTTGCGGCGCTGTTCGACGAGGTTCGCCATGTGGCCTGCCTTCACCCCGGAGAAGCGCCCGAATCGTTCCTCCCGTACACGAGCGGCAATGTGAGATTGATCCCCGTCAGGCCTTCGGGCGGGAAAACATTTTCCGATAAGATCCGTGCTTTCGCGGCGTTTCCCGGATATGCGCGGGTCATTCTCGCCGAAATAAAAAATGCGGACGCGGTCCACGTCAGATGCCCGGCGAATATTTCCCTGCTCGCACTTTTTCTTCTTTTGATGACGGGATACAGAAAAAAAATCTGGATCAAATATGCCGGAAGCTGGGGAAAATATCCCGGGCGGCCCGCGTCTTATGCGCTTCAAAAATGGATCTTGAAGCGCATGTTCGCCCACGCTTTCGTCACGATCAACGGGATGTGGCCGGACCAGCCCCCGCACGTCAGGAGTTTTCATAATCCGTGTTTGAGCCGGAACCAGCTCGCGGAGGCCGGGATGAAGGCCTCGTCAAAAATCCTTTGCTCGCCCGTGAGGCTGCTGTTTGCGGGGAGGCTGGAAGCCGCGAAAGGGGCGGACTGCATCCTGGAGATCGCGCGGCTATTGCCCGCCAAAGGAATCAAATTCAGGCTCGATATCGCTGGAGACGGCGTTCTGCGCGGCAGCATGGAAACCGCCGCCCGAGATTTGCCGGAAGGCGCGGAAATCAAAGTGCACGGATGGATCGGCCGGAGGCGTTTGTTCGGCCTTTATGAGACGGCCCATTTCGTGCTGCTGCCTTCGAAGACCGAAGGCTGGCCCAAGGTGTTGAGCGAAGGCATGGCTTTCGGCGCGGTTCCGCTGGCCAACAAAGCTGGGAGCATTCCCGAATATCTAGAAGCGGCGGGAACCGGCAGATCTTTCGGATCCGCGGAACCGGCGGCTTATGCCGAAGCGCTCTCGGATTATTCGCATCACCCTGATTTATGGAAGAAAGAATCGGAGAGAGCCGCCAAGGCTTCCGATGTTTTCACGTACGAGTATTTTCTGAAGAAGCTCCGCGTCGAATGGCTGGAAGGAGGCGCTCGTGGAAATTGATCCCATGGGACGCCCGATGCCTCACGCGATGCGCAAAAATCCGGAAAAAGATCCCGTGATTTTTCCGGTCCTGTTTATGCTCGGCCACGTCCTGCTCGCGGTTATCTTTTTCAGGGTCCGCAGCCTCTCGACTTACCACGGCCTTGCCGTGACCGCGCTGGGCGTGTTTTTTATTTTGAGAGAGAAGACCCCTTTCAAAGCGATCTGCGTCTGCTTTTACATTGCCGGCGCCGAAGTCCTTTGGAGAATGACGGGAGCGCATCTTTTCTGGGAATATGGGAAATATGCGGTCTTGCTCATCGCAAGCCTGGGGATATTAAAGCGGGGATTCAGGAGGCCGGGGCTTCCGCTGACCTATTTCATCCTGCTGCTGCCTTCCACGATGATTTTCCTGTATCACAGCAATTCCGGCGTCGTTCTCACGGAGGTCGCGCGCAAAGATATCAGCTTTAACCTGTCCGGTCCCGTGACACTGACGGCGTGCGCTCTTTTTTTCTCGAAGGCCAGCTTGACCCCCGCGCAGTTCAAGAAGCTGCTCTGGATCTACCTTGGGCCCGCTCTCGGCGTGGCTTTGCTGACTTACTTCGTCATGTTCACGGCCGAAGAGATCAGATTTTCCGCCAATTCGAATTTTACGACAAGCGGAGGTTTCGGACCGAACCAGATTTCAGCCGTGCTGGGCCTGGGCGCTTTTCTTTGCCTTGTTTCGCTCACGCAGCCGCGCGGAAACAGGTTCCTCGGAATAATTCTTTTCGCGTGCGGCGCTTTCATGGCGATGCGGTCCGCATTGACGTTTTCGCGCGGAGGCGTATATGCGGCGGGATTGAGCGCAGCCGTCTATTTTATAGTCATGATCCGGAACCCTCAGGCCCGGCTGCGGTTCCTGCTTTCAGTCGTTGTCGTCTTTTTAATCGCGAAAATCGTCGTGGTGCCGCGTCTGGTCAATTTTACGGGCGGCGCAATCAAGGAACGATTTTCGGAGACGTCCTTGTCGGGACGCGAAGAAATTTTTCGCGACGACATGAATATCTGGTTGAATCATTTCCTGCTGGGCGTGGGCCCCGGGCAATCCAAGAACCACCGGGTGATTTTTGGCGAACCGATCGCCGCGCACACGGAATTTTCGAGGCTCGTATCCGAGCATGGCGTGCTTGGGCTGGCGGCTTTGATGACCCTTTTGTGCATGGGCATGAAATATTTTTACCGGGCCAAGGATGTCAACGCCCAGGCGGTGATCGCAGGATTTCTGACCTGGAGCGCCCTTTTCATGCTCGTTTACGGAATGAGAGTGGCCGCGCCGAGCGTCCTTTGCGGATTCTGCGCCTGTACGATTCTTCCGCCCGGGAAATCCCCGCGCGATGGTATGGCCCCGCCGGATCTCCCGGTTCCTCCAATGGACACGGCCGGTCCGCCCCTGGATTTACCCCGGAGTCCCGGAGCATGAGCGCCCCCGTTTTGCTGGTCAGCAATTTCCTTCCGGCCAAAGGAACGACGCGTCTCATGGAGGATTTCAAAAACGCGCTCGAACGCCGAGGGAGAAAGGTCTTCTTCACTTCCACGGTCACGGCCAAACCGGCGCGGCTTCTGGACATGATCCACTCCATCTGGAAATGGAAAAGGGAATACCGCCTTGCCGTTGTTTCGCTTTTCAGCGGGCAGGCTTTCGTGTGGGCGGAAGCAAGCTGCGCGGCGCTCGGCCTCGCCCAAAAAAAATTCATCGTGCACCTTCACGGCGGCAATCTTCCCGCCTTTGCAGCCAGGCATCCCAAACGGGTTTCGCGCCTTTTGCGCAAGGCCAGCTGCGTCGTGGCGCCGTCGGCTTATCTTCAGCGCGCTTTGGAAACGCATGCCGGGCCGCGGGGAATCCGCGTGATCCCGAATGGTTTCGCGGCGTCCGAATACGCCTTCAAGCCGCGCGCGCGCTTCCAGCCGGAGCTCTGCTGGGTCCGCGCGTTTCACCGGATCTACAATCCCGTCCTGGCCGTGCGCGTCCTCGCGGGGCTTTCGAAACGTTATCCCCAGGCGCGCCTGCGGATGCTCGGCCCGGACAAAAAAGACGGCTCGCTCGAAGAAACGCGGGAGGCGGCCAAAACGCTCGGCGTGGAAGGCCGCGTCGAAATTCTCCAGGCCGTGGATCATGCGGAAATTCCCGGCTGGCTTTCCAAGTCCGACATTTTTTTGAACACGGCGTCGATCGACAATATGCCGCTCAGCGTGATCGAGGCCATGGCCTGCGGGCTGTGCGTTGTTTCGACCGATGCCGGGGGCATGCGGTTTCTCGTCGAAGACGGGGCGGAAGGCCTCCTCGCGCCCGTTGGTGACGCGGAAAGAATGCAGGACGCCGTTGTCCGGGCCCTTGAAAATCCGGGGCTCGCGGCGAAGCTTACGGGCAATGCCCGGAAAAAAATAGAAAGTTTCGACTGGTCCCGGGTCATGGACTCCTGGGAAAAGCTGCTCTCCGAAAATTCGGAGGACGCATGAACCCGCTTTTCATCGAGACGTATCACAGCCTGCCGTATCCGCTGAAATGCGCCGCCGCAACGATTTGGGGGCGGCATCTGAAGAGCCGGCGCTACGGCGGCGAGACGGAAGAAAAGGTGCGCCAGGCGCTCGAGCGCGAGACCTGGACACCGGAGAAGTGGCGGCAGTGGACCTCGGAACGCCTCGCGGCCATGCTGCACGCCGCCGCGACCCAAGTTCCTTATTATGAAAACTATTGGCGCGAACGCCGGCAAAAAGGAGACCGCAGTTCCTGGGAAGACCTTCGCAACTGGCCCATCCTCGAAAAAGAGACGCTGCGCAGGAGCGCGCGCGCATTCGTCGTCCGCGGCGCGTCCCCGCGCCGGCTGGTGCAGGATTCCACGAGCGGCTCGACGGGAACGCCGCTGGACATTTGGATTTCGCTTGAGACGCTGCGGGCGTGGTACGCGCTTTTCGAAGCCCGCTGGCGCCGCTGGCATGGGGTCAATCTCGAGAGCCGCTGGGCAATTCTCGGAGGGCAGCGCGTCGCATCCGCCCGCCGGACCAAGCCGCCATTTTGGGTGTGGAACGGGGCGTTTCACCAGCTTTATCTGTCTTCCTATCATATTTCCGCGGAGACGGCCGGCGCTTATTTCGACGCCCTACACCAGCATAAAGTCGAATACATCTACGCTTATCCTTCCGCGCTCCAGGCGCTGTGCCAGGCCGCGGGAGAAAACGCGAAAGGCCCGCGGCTGAAAGTCGTCCTGACCAACGCCGAACCGCTTTACGAAGAGCAGCGCAAAATCATCGCGCGCGTTTTCGATTGTCCCGTGCGCGAGACTTACGGGATGTCCGAACGGGTCGCCGCGGCGGGAGAATGCGCGGCCGGCACGCTTCATCTGTGGCCGGAAGCCGGCATTCTGGAAATGGAAGGAGGCCCCGGGCGTTCTTCCGATTTGATCTGCACCGGGCTCATGAACGAACAGATGCCGCTCATCCGTTACCGTGTCGGCGACCGCGGCGTGCCCGCGGAAGCGGGGACTGTTTGCTCCTGCGGGCGCACGCTTCCGGCGATCGGCAGAATCGAAGGCCGCAGCGACGACTTCATCGTGACGCCCGAAGGCCGGGTCATCGGGAGGCTCGACCCTGTTTTCAAGGCCGGGTTCCCGATCCGCGAGGCGCAGATTGTCCAGGACGATTCCCTGAAAATACTGCTGCGTATCGTGCCGGCCGGCGGCTATGACGCGGCGGCGCAGGAGAGGCTGGTCAAGGCTTTCAAAGACTATGTCGGCAATGTCACGGTGGCGGTCGAAATCCTGGAAAAAATTCCCCGCGGAGCGAACGGAAAATTCAGGGCGGTTGTCAGGTGTCCGGCGCCGCTTTCCGGGGCCGGCGCATGAAAATTATTTTCCTGACTCAATATTATCCGCCGGAAACGGGCGCGCCTCAGTCGCGGCTTTCCTTTCTGGCCGAATCCATGGTGAGGAAAGGCCACAGCGTCACGGTTTTGACCGGCATGCCGAATTATCCGACCGGGCGGATCTTCCCGGGCTGGGGCGGATTTGTCCGGAAAGAGGAACGGAACGGCGTCCGGGTCTTGCGGAGCTGGATTTATCCGACGCAGTCGACCGCGACCCTGCCGCGACTTACGAATTATTTTTCGTTCGTGTTCTCGTCGCTTGCCGTGGGGGCGTTTTTGCTTCCCCGGGCCGATTATCTTCTGACGGAGAGCCCGCCGCTTTTTCTCGGGATCACCGGCTACCTGCTGAGCCGCCTGAAGCGCGCGCGCTGGATATTCAACGTTTCGGATTTATGGCCCGAGTCCGCGGTCCGGCTGAAAAAAATCCGCGCCGGAAGCCTGGGGCACAGGCTTGCGTCCCGTCTCGAGCATTTCTGTTACCGCAAATGCTGGATGGTGAGCGGACAGGCCCGGGGGATCGTGAGCGACATCCAAAAAAGATTTCCGGAAATCAGGACCTTCCATTTATCCAACGGGGTGGACGCGCGGGCTTTCGATCCCGAAAAAGCGAACGAGACGTCCCGCCGGGAACTCGGGCCGGAATCGTCCTGCGTCGCCGTTTACGCGGGGCTCCACGGCCTCGCTCAGGGACTGGATCAGATCCTCGACGCGGCCGGCGCCGCGCCGGGTTCTTTCCGGGCGATATTCTTCGGCGACGGCCCCGAGAAAAAAGCGCTGCTGGAAAAGAGCCGGCACATGGGCCTGCGTAATGTCGAATTCCGCGAAGGCGTTTCTGCCGATAAAGTGCCTGCGTACCTGGCTTCCGCGGATTTCGTCCTGGTGCCGCTGGCTGTCGATCTTCCGGGCGCGGTCCCGTCGAAACTTTATGAGGGGATGGCCTCGGGAAAGCCCGTGCTGCTCGTGGCCGCGGGCGAGCCGGCTGAAATCGTCCGCAAATACCGCTGCGGCATCGCCGTCGAACCGGGCGACCTCGCGGGCCTGCGGGCCGCGATCGAGGCCCTGTGTTCGGACAAAGAGATCCGGGATTCCATGGGCGAGGCGGGCCGCAGGGCCGCTATGGAGCATTTCAATAAAGAAACGATCTCAGAGCGGTTCGCCGCTCTGCTCGAAGAGGAGCTGCCGTTGTGATTCTGAACGTCGTAGGAGCGCGTCCGAATTTCGTCAAAATGGCGCCCGTCGTCAAGGAAATGATCCGGAGGGGAATGCCGCAGGTCCTCGTGCACACGGGCCAGCATTATGACCGCGAAATGTCGGACCTTTTTTTCAGGGACCTCGAATTTCCCGCGCCCGACATGAATCTCGGCGTCGGTTCCGGAACCCATGCCGCGCAGACGGCGAAGATCCTGGAAAGTTTCGAGCCGGTTTGCATCAAAGTGAAGCCCAGGCTTGTGCTCGTCGCCGGGGACGTCAACTCGACGATCGCCTGCGCGCTTGCGGCGGCGAAACTGCACATTCCCGTGGCGCACCTCGAGGCGGGTCTGCGTTCTTTCGACCGCGGCATGCCGGAAGAAATCAACCGCATTCTCACGGACCATCTCGCGGAGCTCCTTTTCACGACGGAGCCGAGCGGGAAAAAACACCTCAACGCGGAAGGCATCGGAGATTCGAAGATCCATTTCGTGGGCAACACCATGATCGACAGCCTGCGTGAATTTCTCGCGAGGAGCCTGGCGAGGGAACCCTGGAAAGCGAAAGGGCTGGAAGAGAAAAAATACGGACTGGTCACGCTGCACCGCCCCGAAAACCTGGAGGACGCTTCCAAGCTCTCGGGCATCCACGCCGCCCTCGAAGAGACGGGGAAAATCCTTCCGCTGATTTTTCCGATGCACCCGCGGACCAAGGCCCGTTTCGCGGAACTGAACATGCGGTGGACGCACGTCAAAATCTGCGAGCCTCTCGGATATCTGGATTTCCTGGGCATGATGGCGCGCGCCCGGCTTGTCCTGACCGACTCCGGCGGCATTCAGGAAGAAACCACCGCGCTTGGCGTGCCGTGCCTCACGCTGCGCGGCAATACGGAAAGGCCCGTGACGATCGAAGAGGGCACCAACCGCGTCATCGGCACCGATCCCGCACGCATCGCCGAAGAAGTGCGGTCGGCCTTGAACGGCGGGCAGCGCAAAGAAGCGCGGGTTCCTTCCCTGTGGGACGGTAAGGCCGCGGCACGCGTCGCCGATGTCATCCAGGCCTGGAAGGCGGCATCATGAAAACTGGAGGACAGCAGCGATGTGCGGCATAGCGGGCATGCAGCTCAAGCCGCCTCACAAGGCCGGCGAAGAAGCGCTGAAGCAGATGGGGATGCTCCAGAAGCACCGGGGCCCCGACCATTTCGGATTTGTGTTGAAAGGAAATCTGGGTTTCGCGCACAACCGCCTGAGCATCGTCGATCCCTCGCCCGCGGGCCACCAGCCCTTTTCGGACGGGCGCCGCGTGCTTGTTTACAACGGCGAGATTTACAATCATCAGGATCTCCGGAAAGAACTTTCCGCGAAAGGGATTGTTTTTAAATCCGGCTCCGACACCGAATCGCTGTTTCATGCCCTCGTCCATCTGGGCGTCGAAGAGACGCTGCGAAAGATAAGCGGGATGTACGCGTTCGCCTTCGCGGACCTCGACGGGGACGTCGTGTACCTGTGCCGTGACCGTTACGGCATCAAGCCGCTTCTGTGGCTCGAAAACGAGAAAGGGATTTACTGGGCTTCCGAAGCCAAGGCCTTCAAGCCGGTCGCGCCTTTGGAAGTCGAACCCGTCCGGACGTTTTTTTCCGCGTCAGGCCTCGGGGACCAGTCGGGCGAGTACACGGTCTTCAAAGGCGTCAGGCAGGTGCAGCCGGGAACTTATCTCGTCTGCAAAGGCGGAAAGCGGGCGGAGACGCGCCGCTATCACGACCTCCGGCAAGAGATCGACCCGCATTATCATGCGGAATTGGACAGCATGCCTTTTGAAAAAGTGCAGGGCCTTTTCGGCGGGCTCGTGGAAAACAGCGTCCGCAGGATGCTCATGAGCGATGTGCCCATGGGATCTTTCGTGAGCGGCGGCGTGGATTCCTCGCTGATCGCGTTTTGGGCCGCAAAGCTCGACGCGCCGCACACGCTTTTCACCGCGAACGTCGTCGGAGCCTATTCGGAGTATGAAGACGCGAAAATGCTGGCCGCATTTTTGGGCAAGAAGCTGGAGGCCTTTGAATTCCGGCCCGAGATGATGCTCTCGGGCTGGGCTTCCTGCACTTACCATTACGAATGTCCGATGGTCACGCACATCAACGCGATCCCGTTCGCGAAGGTCGCGGAGCTGGCGAGCCGCGCCGGAGTCAAGGCCGTCCTGACCGGCGAAGGAAGCGACGAATTATTCTGGGGCTACCCGCATCTCCATTGGGGCCGCTGGAAAAAAGCGCTGCGTTTCCCGCTCGAGCTGAGCAAAAAACTCTACGGCATCGTCCCGGGCCTCAGCAACCGCGTCTACGACGAGATGCATTCCATCCATCCGTTTCTCGAGAGGACCGCGCGCGCTTTCGAGCCCGTGCTCACGCGCGGCGCGGCGCAGGACGCGTACTCCTTTCTGCCCGCGGGACAGAGGCAAGCCTACGCGCAGAGCCTCGAGATGATGAAGCACGGCCTGCTTTCGCTTTTGCACCGCAATGACCGCATGGGCATGAGCTCCGGGATCGAGTCGAGGTTTCCTTATCTGGACGACGCCCTGGTCCGTTTCGCATTGAATCTCCCGGCGCGCTTCCGGCGGGGTTTTTCTTTGAAGGCGCTCGACATCAAGCATCCGTTCATGATGGACAAAAAAATCCTGAGGCTCGAGGCCGCGCGCCGCGTCCCGGCGCGCCTGGCGTTCAAGCGGAAGATGGGTTTTCCGATGTACGGCCACCGCCATCTGCGGGTCAAACCCGCGTTCTTTAAGGGAGGGTTTTTGGAAGAGCTTCTCGGCCTTTCGGCGCCGGCTCTGGAACTGATGTGCGCCGGCGAGCCGGCCGATTTTCTGTCAAAGACCGTTTCCGTGGAAATCTTCGGAAGAATTTTCGCGGCGGAGCAATCTCCGGAAGCGGTGACCCAGAGCCTTGTCGAAAATGCTTCGCTGCAGTATTAAAAAATGACGCAGGAGAATTCCTGTCAATTGAGAGAGCTGAACGCGGCCGATCTTGACGAGATCGTCCGGGTGCATGGCGCGGCGTTCCCGGAAAGCATCCTGACCTTGTTCGGGCCTGAAGCCGTGAAACGGTATTATGCCTGGCAGCTGTCCGGGCCGCACGACATCGCGTTTCTCGGTCTGTTCATGGACGGCCGCCTCGCGGCGTTTTGCCTGGGAGGAATTTTTCAGGGGGCGATGAAAGGGTTTGTGAGGAAAAACAGGGCATGGCTTGCGGCAAAATTATTTTCGAGCCCGTCACTGTGGACCCAGCGCAGGTTCTGGCGGAAGGCCGCCGCGATCCGCGGCATGTTCCGGTTTTGTCCGCGCGGCGCAAAGGCGGCTCCCGCGCCCGTTCCCTGTGATTCTTTCGGGATCTCGGCCATCGCCGTGGATCCGGCCAGGCGCAGGGAAGGGCTCGGCAGGAAGCTGATGGATGCGTCCCAGGAAATCGCCCTTGCGCGCGGATTTTTGAAGATGGACCTTTCGGTCAACCCTTCGAACCGCGGCGCGATCTCCTTTTATGAAAGCCTCGGATGGAAAAAGACCGGGGACGGAACGGACTGGAACGGCTGCATGATCAAAAATCTGGAAAAGGAAATCGCATGAAAAAAAACGCTCTTCGCATTCCCTTCCACAAGCCCTCGTTCGACCAGAGCGAGATCGACGAGGTCGTGGACACGCTCAAAAGCGGCTGGATCACGACCGGGGAAAAAACGCACCGGTTCGAGGAGGAGTTCGCGCGCTATGTCGGCGCGAAACACGCCATCGGCCTGAACAGCTGCACGGCCGCGCTGCACCTGGCGCTGGAAGCCATGAACCTTTCGGAAGGGGAGGAAGTCATCACCGTGCCGTTTACTTTCGTGGCGACGACGGAAGTTATTTTGTATTGCCGCGCGAAACCGGTCTTCGTCGACTGCCATCCCGGGAATTTCAACATCATGGCCGACAGGATCGAAGAAAAAATCACGAAAAGGACGCGGGCCATCCTGCCCGTCCATTTCGCGGGCCAGCCGTGCGAAATGGACAAGATCCTGGCGGTCGCGAAAAAACACGGCCTGAAAGTGATCGAAGACGCGGCGCACAGCTTTCCCGCGTCTTATAAAGGGAAAATGATCGGGTCCATCGGCGACATGACCTGTTTCAGCTTTTACGCGACGAAAACGCTTTCGACCGGAGAAGGCGGCATGATGACGACCGACTGCGCGGAATACGCGGAAAAGGCGAGGCTCCTGTCGCTGCACGGCATGACGCGCGACGCGTGGGACCGCTACAAAAAGCCGTCGGCCTGGCAGTACCGCGTCGTAGCGCTCGGCCGGAAATACAATTTGAGCGACCTGCAGTCTTCCATCGGCATCCATCAGCTTAGAAAAGCGGATCTTTTTCTCGAACGGCGCCGCGCCATCGCCAGGCGCTACAACGAAATCCTGGGCAAATGCCCTTTCCTGGAGACGCCGAAAGTCGAACGCTTCGAAGAGCATGCCTGGCACCTGTACGTGATCAAATTGAAAATCGAAGACCTTCAGATTACGCGCGACGACTTTGTGAGGGAGATGGAAAGCCGCGGGATCGGGACGAGCGTGCATTTCATCCCGCTGACGGAACATCCTTATTATAAGGAAGCGCTGCGGCTCAAATCCCAGGATTACCCCAACGCGGCCGACTGTTACAAAAGGATCGTTTCGCTTCCCATCTATCCTTCCATGACCGGCGATGAAGTCGAATACGTCACGCAAAGCGTGGCCGAAATCCTGCAAAAAGGAAGGCGGGCCGCGTCGTGAAGAGGCTTTTCGACCTCCTCCTGGCAAGCGCGGCCCTGCTGATTTTGTCCCCGCTCTTTCTGCTGATCTCGCTTCTCATCCGGCTGGATTCCGAAGGCCCCATTTTTTTCAGCCAGCCGCGCTCGGGCAGGAACGGACGCCTCTTCCAAATCTACAAGTTCAGGACCATGGTGGAAAACGCCCAGGCCATGGGCCCCTCGATCACGGCGCGCAACGACGCCCGGATCACGCAGATCGGACACGTGCTGCGGTGGCTGAAGCTGGACGAGCTGCCGCAATTTTTCAACGTCCTCAAAGGGGACATGAGCATCGTTGGGCCCCGTCCCGAGCTTCCCGAGATCGTGGAAAAATATACCGAGGAGCAGAAAAAAATCCTGAGCGTCCGTCCCGGCATCCTCGGCTCCAGCCAGGTCCATTACCAGCACGAATCCGAAATCATGCCCGAGAACGGGGACATCGAAAAGTTTTACATGGAAAAGATCCTGCCCGAAAAACTGGCGCGGGATCTGGCCTACATCCAGAATATCGATCCGCTCAAAGACATCAAGATCCTGCTGGGCGGAGGCGCCTCGGTTGTTTTCAGCTCCGTCAAATGGACGTACATCTTCGAAAGCCGCCGCCGCTTTTTCTTCCTCCTGTTCGACCTGTTGATCTGCGCGCTGACTTACTGGGGCGCCTTTGCCCTCAGGTTCGAGAACCAGATTTCGGCCGCGGACATGGATTTTCTCAAAGGCATGATTCCCTTCGTGATTTTCCTGCGCGCGCTTTGCTTCGTTTACTTCGGCCTTTATCAGACGCTTTGGCAATACCTGGGAATCGAAGAGCTGATTTCGATCATCAAAGCGGTGACGGTCGGCACAGTGCTGATCCCCGCGGCCTCGTTCCTGCTGCAGATGAACATGCAGCCGCGCTCGACGCTCATCATGGACTGGTTCCTGTTGATCCTGGGCCTCGGCCTTTCCCGCATGATTTTCAAGATCACCGTGGACCGCCTGAAAAAGCCGCGGCTCGGGCAGAACCGTAAAAACGCGCTCATCATCGGCGCGGGAGACACGGGCGAGCTCGTGATCCGCGAATTCATTCGCCGCCCGGACCTGGGCTTCCGGCCCGCGGGCTTCATCGACGAAGACGCCCGCAAGCTGGGCATGAGGATCCACGGCATCAAAGTGCTGGGCAACATGTCGCAGCTCTCGCAGATCATCCGCGTCAAAAAAATCGACGTCGTCGTCATCGCGCTTTCCGAAGCGTCGGGCGAAGTGATCAAGGGCATCGTAAGGGAATGCCGGCGCCTGGGCCTGCCGTGCCAGATCGTGCCGCGGCTGACGCCCCTTGTCTCGCCCCGCGCCGCGCCGCTCCAGCTGCGGGAAGTCGACATCGCGGACCTTCTCGGCCGGAGCCTGGTCAAAGGCGACATCGAAGGCATCCAGCATTTCTTCGCGGACAAAAGGGTGCTGATCACGGGGGCCGGAGGCTCGATCGGCTCCGAGCTGGTCAAGCTCATCCATCAGAACAATCCGCGGGAGATCATCCTCGTCGATAATTCGGAAAACAATCTCTACGAAATCGAAATGCAGCTGCGCGGCAGGGGGACCGAGCCCCTGGTGTACTGCTACCTCCGCGACGTCAAAGATGAAAACGAGATCGAAAAGATTTTCGAGCAGCACCGCCCTGAAATCGTCTATCATGCCGCCGCGTACAAGCACGTGCCCATGGTGGAAACCCATTACGGCGAAGGCGTCGTCAACAACGTCCTGGGCACGAAGGTGATTGCGGACGCGGCCGCCAAATACGGCGCCGAATCGTTCGTCTTGATCTCGACCGACAAGGCCATCCGGCCGCGCAGCATCATGGGCGCGACCAAGAGGATCTGCGAGCTTTATCTCCAGACCCTGCGGGGAAAGGGGACGAAATTCATGGCCGTGCGCTTCGGCAACGTTTTCAACAGCCGCGGGAGCGTGGTGCCGCTTTTCCGCCGGCAGATCGAAGCGGGCGGCCCGCTCACGGTGACCGATCCCGACGTGAAACGTTATTTCATGGATCTTTCCGAGGCTGTGTTCCTGATCCTCGAAGCCACGATCCTGGGAAAGGGCGCGGAGGTCTTCGTGCTGGAAATGGGACAGCCGGTCAAGATCGTCGATCTGGCCAAAAACCTCATCCAGCTCATGGGGTATGCCCCGGAGGACATCCCCATCAAATTCACGGGACTCCGCCCCGGAGAAAAAATGGAAGAGGAAATCGAAATGAAAAGCGAAACGCTTCTTCCTACGGCGCATGAAAAAATACGGATCTGGAAATCGGATCCTCCGTCCGCGGAAATCCAGAAGCAGATCCAGGACCTGATCGCGGCCGCCTGCGGCGATTCTTCGCGCGACGCCGTCATCCAGAAAATCAGGGAGATCGTGCCCGAATACCAGCCCTGGATGTTTTCATGAGCCGGCTGCGCGATTATCTCCTGGCCTTCAGGCCTCAGCAGTGGATCAAGAATTTTTTCATCTTCCTGCCGCTTGTCTTCGGCAAAGCGCTGCTGGAGGCCGGCGTCGTCGCGAAAACCGCGCTTGGATTTTTGATTTTCTGCGCCGTTTGCAGCGCCGTGTACATGGGGAACGACCTCCTGGATCTCGAGCGCGACAAGCTGCACCCTTCCAAGAGGCTGAGGCCGATCGCCTCGGGTAAAGTCCTTCCCGGCGAGGCGCGCGTGATGGCGGCCGCGGTTTTGGCCGCGGCGGCGCCCGCGGCATGGCTTCTCAACCCGCGCTTTTTTGCCGTGGTCTTGATCTACGTGATTTTCAATCTGGTGTATTCCGCTCTGATCAAGCATTGGGTCATCCTCGATGTGTTTTGCCTCGCCGGATTTTTCCTTCTGAGAATTTTCATGGGGAGCATCCTGAGCGGCGTGGCGCTGTCGCCGTGGATCATCATGATGACCGCCCTTTTAGCGCTTTTCCTGGGATTCAACAAGCGGCGGCAGGAGATCAAGTGGCTGAAGGGTGACGCGCAGGAACACCGGGCCGTTCTGTCGCGGTACAACATCTACTTCATCGATCAGATGATCGGCGTGATTACGGCTTCCATCGTGATCGCCTATTCGCTTTATGCCATGGACGCGCGCACCGTGGCGGCCTTTGGGACAAAGCATCTCCTGGCCACCGTTCCGTTCGTCTATTATGGAATCTTCCGTTATCTGTATCTCATCCACGTCCGCAGCTCGGAAGGAGACCCGACCCGAATCGTCCTGAGTGATTTTCCGACCCAGATCAACATCTTCCTTTGGCTGGCCTCCAGCATCGCGGTCATTTATTACGGGATCTGACATGGAAAATTTCGGCTCCTGGGGACGCTATCCCAAAGCGGTTCAAACCGCGCTTCGCATCCCTTCGCGCTCGGGCGCGCTTCCCCAACCCGCGGCCCCGGCGCCGCTTCTCCCGTACGGCCTGGGCAGAAGCTACGGCGACTGCTGCCTCAACGACCGCGGCTGCATTCTTCCCACGCGGGAACTCGATCATCTCATCTCGTTCGACCGGGAAAGCGGCGTCCTGCGCTGTGAAGCCGGGGTAAGCCTTGACGAAATCCTGAAGATCATCGTGCCGGCCGGCTGGTTCCTTCCCGTCGTGCCCGGGACGAAGTTTGTCACGGTCGGAGGCGCCATCGCCAACGACATTCACGGAAAAAATCACCACCGCGCCGGAACGTTCGGCTGCCATGTGACGCAGCTGGAACTGCAGCGTTCGGACGGGACGCGCCTGGTTTGTTCGCCGGAAAAAAATCCGGATTATTTCAAAGCCACGATCGCGGGCCTCGGCCTCACCGGGCTCATCACCTGGGCGGAATTCCGGCTCAAAAAAATTGCCGGGCCCTTCATCGACGCCGAAACCGTGCCGTTCTCATCCCTCGAAGAATTTTTCAAAATTTCGGAAGAATCCGACAAGGCTTTCGAGCATACCGTGGCATGGATCGACACGCTCGGAACGGGGGGGCGGTTCGGCCGCGGTGTTTTTTTCCGCGGCAACTGGGCGCCCGACGCCGGATCGTCGGGAGCGGGAAAGCGGCGCTTGAAACTCGCCATGCCCTTTGACGCGCCCGGTTTTCTCCTGAACCGGTGGACCGTCGGCGTGTTCAACGAATTGTATTTCCGCAAACAGGCGCTCGGCCCGCGCCGTTCCAGGATGCATTACGATCCGTTTTTCTTTCCCCTGGACGGCATTTCCGATTGGAACCGCCTTTACGGCAAGAGCGGTTTTTTCCAGCATCAATGCGTGATCCCGGAAGGATCGGTTCCGGAGAAAACCGTCGCCGGGCTTTTGAAAATCATCGCCGCTTCGGGGCTCGGTTCATTTCTGGCGGTGCTCAAAAAATTCGGAGACGCGCGCTCGCCCGGCCTGATGTCTTTTCCGAGGAAGGGCCTGACACTGTCGGTCGACATCAAAAACGGCGGCCCGCGGTCTTTCGCGCTGATGGACAAGCTGGACGCCGTGGTGAAAGAAGCCAACGGCGCGGTTTATCCCGCCAAAGACGCAAGAATGTCCGCCGCTCTGTTCGAGTCCTCCTTTCCCGGGCTTCCGCAGTTCAGAAAACTCAAAGACGAACGTTTTTCTTCCCAATTCTGGCGCCGGTGCGCGGAGACGTCCTGAACAAAGAGGCAAAATGGGGAACGCTGCTGGCGGCGTGGCTCCCGGCGGCGGCCGTCGCGGTCCTTTCTCTTGTCATCCTCCGGAATAAAATCCCCAACCATGACGTGCTGTTTTACGTGTATGCCGCCGAGCGCCTTCTCGACGGCACGGCCTTGTACCGCGACCTTTATGACCACAGCCCGCCGTTTATTTTCGTTTTCGCGGCGCTGCCCGTGCTTTTTGCCCGCGCGTTCTCCTTCTCCAGTCTGATCACCTACGACTTTTTTGTCGCGGCGCTTGGCTTTTCCGCCGTCCTTTTTTTTGACCGCGCCGCCGGACCGCATCTCGGCTATGGAAGAACGATGTCCCGGACGTTTGTAAGGGCGGGGCTTACGGCGGTTGTGCTGCTCCTTCCTTATCGCGACTTCGGGCAAAAAGACCACATTGTTTTTCTGCTGAGCCTTCCCTATATCGCGGCGGCCATCGCCAGGGGCGGCGGAAGAAATCTTTCCGCGGGGTCTTTATTCGCGGCCGGCATGCTCCTCGCTTTCGGCGCGGCGATAAAACCCTTTTACGCCGTCTTATGGGGGGTCACTGAGGGATTCTTTTTCTTCCGGGGAAAGGGTTTCCGGATCCTGAGCGCTCAAAACGGCGGATTATTGGCGGGAGTTGCCTTGTCCGCGGCCGTCAGCCTTCCCAGCATGCGCGATTATTTCTCCATGATGGACATTCACAGGCTTTGCTACGAGGGCATGAAAGGGACGGCCGGCAGTATTCTTCTCAAGCGCCTGAATGGCGGTCTGGCCGTGGGTCTTCTGGCGGCGTTCGTGCCGCCCGGCGCGCCTTCCGCAAGAGCGAAGGAACTGATCTGGCTGGCCGCCGCCGCGTTTTGGGCCGGAATGGCTTTTCAGATGAAAGGATGGAGTTACCACTACTACCCGTATGTCGCGGCCGTCAGCTTTCTGATGGTCATGTCGCTCGCGGACGGGCTCGAGGGATTTGGAGGAACTGACGGTAAGTGGAATGCCGGCATGGTCGTCATGGCCGCATTCGCCGTGCTCTTCCTGTCTGCTGCCGCCGCGAAAGCCCAGAATGTCTATCGCGTCGCGTCTTCAAAATACTGGGAGAAAGAAACCTCGCCGCTTCTCAAGTGGATCGAAGAAAACGGAGGGAAGAAAAAAATCTTTTTCCTGGATACGAGCGTGACGCCGTCCATTCCCATCCTCTATGAATTGAAATCGCCGGCTTCGAGCGCTTTCCCTTTCCTGACCCCTTTGCGGGGGCTTTATACCCTGGACGATTTCCATGACGGCCATCTGGATTACAGGCGCATCGAGGACATGCCCGCAAGCGAAAGGAAATTTTTCGACCGTGTCGTCCGCGATTTTGTTTCTCAGGATGCCGATACTTTGATCGTCCGCCGCCGCGCTTTTTTTCACAACGGGCATTCGGCGCCTTTTGATTATCTGGGCTACTTTTCCCAGGACCCGGATTTCGCGCGCCGGCTTCAAGATTACCACCCGGCCGGACAGGTCGGGGATTTCCTGCTGTACCGGAAGACGGAGGCTGTTTGAAAAACATTCTGATCGTGGGAGCGCTTTCGGCAATCGCGCAAAAGTCCGCCCGCCTGTGGGCCGCGGAAAAGGCGTGCTTTTTCCTCGCCGGGCGCGATGCGGAAGCCCTGCGGATTCTCGCGGAAGACCTCCAGGCGCGGGGCGCCGGGAAAGCGGGCGCCATGACACTGGACCTTGCCGATTCGGCCCGGCATCCGGAACTCCTTAAAGCCGCGAAAGAATATCTTGGAGAGATCGACCTGATGCTGGTGGCGCACGGCACGCTGCCGGACCAGAAGGCCTGCGAACGCGATCCCGCGCTCGCCGAGAAAGAGCTGCGTACGAATTTTTTGAGCACGGTATCCCTTCTGACGTATGCGGCCCAAGGGTTCGAAGCGCGGGGAAAAGGAACCCTCGCCGTGATTTCATCCGTGGCCGGAGACAGGGGGCGGATGAGCAACTACGTCTACGGCGCCGCGAAAGGCGGATTGAATATTTTTCTCGGCGGGCTGCGCAACCGGCTTTATCATGCGGGAGTCCGCGTGCTCACCATCAAGCCCGGCTTCGTCGACACGCCCATGACCGCTCATTTAAAAAAAAATCCTCTCTTTGCTTCCCCGGAAAAAGTCGCCCGGGACATCGTCCGGGCCGTGGACGCGGGAAAAGATACGATTTATACCCCATGGTTTTGGCGGTACGTCATGCTGGCGATCCGATGCTGCCCCGAAGCCTTGTTCAAGAAACTGCGCCTTTGAATCCGAACCCCCAATCCGTCCAGGGTCCTTCCGCCCGTGAAAGACGCGTCCTCGCCTGCACCGGGGCCGCTTTGGCGGTCTTCGCGCTTTTAAAATACGCGGCGCGATTCATCCCCCTCGAAATGACGAAGTTCGACGACGCCTATATGTTCCTCCGCTATGCCCACAATCTTCTCGAAGGCCACGGCCTCCGGTGGAACGCGGCGGGCCCGATGACTTACGGGACCACCAGCCTGCTTTACCTTTTGGAAGTGACGGCGTCCGTTTTCCTGAGCCCGCTGCCCGGCTATAAAACCCTGCTCCTGGTTTCGGCGGCCAACGGGCTCGCGGCCTTTTTTATGATCACGTTTGCGGCCTGCCGGGCGGTGCGGTCGCCGTGGCTGAAAAATTTTCCGCTGCTTTGCGGCATCAACGGAATGCTCCTGCTTGCCGAAGAAAATTTCCGCGCCCAGGCGGCCACCGGCATGGACACGACGCTTTCCATTTTCATCAACGCCCTTCTTGTCCTGTGCGTCCTCCGCTTGTGGGATGCCCCTTCCCGCGCGGGCGCCATGCTCACGGCGGCTGTCTCGTATTTGAGCGTCCTTTGCCGGCCGGACCATTTCTTTTATGCAGGCCTTTTCCCTTTGCTCGCTTTCTGGATTCTGGACATGGAGCGCAAAAAGGAAATCACGCTGGTGTGGGCCGTGACGCTTGCCGGGCTGGCCGCGGCGGACAGCGCCGCCAAATGGGCCCTGTTCGGAGACATCATGCCGCTTCCGGTTTATGTGAAAGCCAAAGGATTCTACGAAGGGTTTTACGGGGCCTACGACCTGAATCCCGTGCGGCTGTTTAATTATTTTTTGGTGACCTGCGCCCCTTTTCTGGCGGCCGGCTTTCTTTTCTTCCGCCGGAAGTTTTTTAAAACGGCCGTGGTTTTCGGTGTTCCCGTTCTTATCAGCTATGCCGCGCTGTTCCTTGCGCATCCGATCATGGGCTGGAGAGGAAGATTTTATTTTCCGGGGCTTCCGTTTATCGTGATCAGCGTTTACCTGGCGCTGGACGGAGCGCTCAGGGACCGCGATTTTCGAAGAGAAAATTTCGTAGGGTACTTTCTCCGCGCCACCGCGCTTTTTTTTATCATGCTGGCCATGCCTTCCTGGTACAGCCGCTCGGAAGAAATGTTCCACGGGTGGCTGCGCAGCAAGGCGCCGGGGCATTATGACGTGGAGTTAAGGACTTATTTGTCGGAAGGGAAGATCCGCGACCTGCCCTGGTGGGATTCGATCCTGGCGATGGACGAGATGCTGGATAGAATCCCGGGCCCCTTTGTCCTCGCCGCCACCGAACACGGGCTTTTGTCGAGCCGTCATCCGGAGGACACGATCATCGACATGAACGGACTGCACGATCCGCAAATCGCCAAAAACAAATTTTCGGCGGAATATGTCTTCTCGAGAGAGCCCGACTTGATATGGTTTCCCTTCTGGGACTATACCGGCTCGGTCCGGGCGCTTTGGAATTCCGACCGCCTTTGGAAGGATTACGAATATTTCCCCCGGGCATTCAATTACGGCATCGCGATCCGCAAGGGGAGCCCGAAGTACCGCGAAATCCGGGAGGCCGTGAAAGCCGAATGGCAAAAAACCTATCCCGGCTCGGATTTCGAAGAGGAACGCGCCGCGTCGCCCGAAATCCTCCAGCGCCGCATTTCCGACTTCATGGCGGCCTTGAAGTCTTCTCCGCAGTCCCCGCGCTAATTTAGTAGCATCCCCGCCCGTGTTTTTTTATCATAGGCCCATGCCGCTCTCTGCCTGCGCCGCCGCGCCTGTCCTGGACGAAAAAAAATCCGCCCGCTGCCGTTTCCTGCTGGGGCTGGCCGCCGCCGTTTTTTTTCTGGCGGCGCTGCGCGGTTTTGTAAGTTACATCTCGGCCAACCGCGTGACGCAATTCGACGACGCGTACATGTTCCTGCGCTACGCGCGCAACCTGCTGGACGGGCGGGGGATTTGCTGGAATCCGGGCGGCCCCCCGACCTTCGGCGTCAGCTCGCTCCTGTATCTTTTCCAGATCGCGGGCCTGATGAAAATAACCGGCGCGTCCGGCTCCGGACTGCTGGCGGCCGCGTCTCTCGCGAATGCCGCTGCGGCCTGCCTGGTGATGGCCGCGTCCGCGCGGAAAATCGTCAGGCTCTCCTGGCTCAAAAGCTTTTTCTTCCTGGCGGCCGTGATCACGGGCGGATTCATGATAAGCGTGGACCTGCGTTACCAGGCCCGGAGCGGCATGGACACCACGCTTGCGATGCTGACGAATGCCGCGCTGGTTTACGCGGGGATTTGCCTTTTTGAAAAGCCGCGTGCGAGGAACGCGGTTCTGACCGCGTTTGCCGCCTACCTGACCTATCTCTGCCGCTCGGACAATTTCATTTACGCGCTGGCCTTTCCGGTTCTCGGCATCCTCCTTCTGCAGCGTTCCGGGAGGACCCGCGCGCTGCTTATTTTTGCCGGCGTTTTTTTTCTGCTGGTGGGACTCGATGCCGCGGCCAAAGGCGCTCTCTTCGGAGACGTCCTGCCGCTTCCGGCCCACGTCAAGAAGCCGGGCTTTTACGTGGAATATTTCAGCCGGTACTTCATCAATCCGGTTTTGATTTTTAATTCCTTCCTGCTGCCGTGTTTTCCGCTTTTCGCGCTCCTCCTGATCGGGCGCCCCTTGAAATACTGGAAAGTCGCGGCGGTCTTCCTGCTGCCGGTCGCGGTGACTTCGGTCATTTTGTTCAACGCGGTCCAGATCATGGGCGTGAAAGGCCGCTTTTACATGCCCGGCCTGCCTTTTGTCGCTGCCGCGGCCCTTTCCGTATTCGACAAGAGCTTCGAAGGCGTGCGGCCTTTTTCGAGGGAATGCCTCCGTCATTTTCTCGTGCGCGGCGCCTGTGTTTTGGTTCTCTTCCTCGCCGGCCCTCCCTTGCTGGACCGCGCGCAGCTTGCCGTGGCGCGCCGGCAGAACGAGGCGCTGTACAGCACGCCGTATGATTTGCCGGCTTATTATTTTCTGGTGAGCAAGCTTCCGGGAAATCCGAACCTCAATACCTGGTGGAGCGTGATTCTTACGATGAACCAGGTCGTCGAAAAGCTGCCGCGCGGCGCTCTTCTGGCCGCGACCGAAGACGGCTACATCTCCGCCCGAAATCCCGGCCTGCGCATCCTCGACATGAACGGCCTGCATGAGCCGTACATCGCGCATCACGGCTTTTCCGCCGCCTACGTCCTGGACCAGAAACCCGACCTGATCTGGCTCCCTCACTGGGACTACATCGGTTCCATCAAAGGCTTTTGGAGCCTTCCCCGGTTCTGGGAAGATTACGAATATTACCCGCGCGGCTTCCGGTACGGCATCGCCCTGCGCAAGAGCAGCCCGCATTATGCCGCCATCAAGGAGGCCGTGGCCGAAGGCTGGCCGGTCATGCATCCGTCCGTTCCCATGGCCTCGGAATTGACTGCTTCCCCCGAAGAGCTCCGCGCCCGGATCGACCGCCTCGCTGCCGGCGGCATCAAACGATGAGCTTTTCCCCGCGGCCCCCAAGCCCTTTCTTTCCTCTAGCGTCCCGCTCCCGGATTTTTTATTATAGCGCCATGGAAAAAGGTTCCATGGACCTGTCAGTCGTCATTCCCGCGTTGAACGAGGAAAGGACCGTCCATCTTTGCGTGAGCAAGGCGCTCGATGCGCTCAGCGCCATGGACAATGTCCGCGGCGAGGTCATCGTCGTGGACAACGGTTCGGAAGACGGAACGTCCGAAGCCGCGGCGCGCGCCGGCGCGAGGGTGATCCGCGAGCCCGTCCGCGGCTACGGAAGCGCGCTCATGGCCGGCTTCGAAGCCGCGCGCGGCCGCTACATCCTCATGGCCGACGCCGACGATTCCTACGATCTCGGCAACATCCGCCCTTTCTGGGAGAAATTAATGGAAGGCGAGGAGTTCGTCATCGGCAACCGGTTCCGCGGCACGATCGAAAACGGCGCCATGCCTTTTCTCCACCGTTACCTCGGAACGCCCTTTCTCACCGCAGCCGTGAATTTCTTTTTCAAGGCCGGCATCGGCGATACCAATTGCGGCATGAGGGCCATGACGCGCGAAGCCTGCCTGAAGATCAAGCCGCGGGCCGAGGCCATGGAATTCGCCATCGAGCAGGTCATTCGCGCCGCGCTCCTCGATCTGCGCATCGCCGAAGTTCCCTGCAACCTGAACCGCGACAAAAGAGAGCGCCCGCCGCATCTGAAAACGTGGAAGGACGGATGGCGGTACCTCTGCTGCACGCTTTCTATGGCCTTTTCCTCCCATGCTCGCGGCTGAGCCCCGGCTTCTTTACTACCAGCGCTGGAACCGCTCAGCCGGCCGCTACTTTGAGTGGCAGGCCCTTCAATTCGCCCCTTATATAGGAAAGCGCGTCGCCGACATCGGGTGCGGCGTGGGAAACTTCACGCCCTTCTTCCTGAATAAAGAATGCTACCTGGGTTTTGAGCCCGATCCCGCGCTCGCGGAATATTTTCAGGGCCGCTATGCCGGTCCGACGATCCGCCTCAGCCGTTTCCCGGACGTTACCCATCCCGAGGCGGTCCTCGAGCTGCGCGCGCACCAGATCGACACGGTGCTTTGCGTCAACGTTCTCGAGCACATCGAAGACGATGCCCGCGCGCTTTCTCACATGGCCCAGGGCCTTGTCCCGGGCGGGCACGTGTGCCTGCTTGTTCCGGCGCTGCCTTTTCTCTTCGGCGCGCTCGATACCGCAGACGGCCATCTCCGGCGCTACACGAAAAAAAATCTCCTGCGCCTCGCCCGTGACGCGGGCCTCGAAACCGTCCGCTGCCATTATTTCAATTTCGCGGGGCTGTTCGGCTGGTTTGTGAAAGGAAAAATTTTCAGACAGACCCGGATCGCGGAATCCGATTTTGGATTCATGAATCTTGTCCTTCCCGCGGTTTCGCGTCTCGAGAGCCTGGTCAAGCCGCCGCTGGGCATGTCGCTGGCCATGGTGCTGAAAAAAACATGACCCGCGCGCGCCGGAACACCCTCGTGATTTTCGGCCTGTACGCGGTCCTTGCCTTTGCGCTCAATGCCGCCAACCGTTACCAGATCAACCGCGACGGCATCCGTTATCTCGAGCTCGCGCGGCACGTGTCCGAAGGCCGGATCTTCGAATCCGTGGACATGCGCCGCGCCCCGTTGATCATCTGGCTTCTCGCGCCCCTGGTGCGCCTGCCGTTTTTCCGGGAGGAACCTCTTTTTGCCGCGCGTCTTGTCATGGGATTTTCCGGCATCCTGGCGCTTGCGGCGGCGAAAGTCTTCATCCGCAGGTTCCGTCTCAGCGGCGGCCTCGAATTTGCGGCGCTGTCCTGCCTCGCGGCGCTGCTGGCGCACCGGTCCTCGCTTTTGATCACCCCAGACGCCTTTCTTGCCGCGGGCCTTCTCCTGTATTTCTATTACGTCACCG
Organism: Verrucomicrobiia bacterium; assembly: GCA_035495615.1. Taxonomy (NCBI): domain Bacteria; kingdom Pseudomonadati; phylum Verrucomicrobiota; class Verrucomicrobiia; species Verrucomicrobiia bacterium. The sequence continues at coordinate 37,849 of DATJFP010000017.1, forward strand.
ATGACGGGCTCATCGAAAAACCCCGCACCGCCTTCGCCGCGGGCCTCGCCGCCGGTGCGGCTTATTTATCCAAGCATTTCGCCTTCCCGTTTTTTCTGGTCCACTTTCCGCTGGCCGTCTTTTTGCGCTCCAGGGACCGTTCCGGTGCCGCGAGCCTGCGCGCCCTGGCTTTGGGGCTCGCGGGATTTTTTCTCCTGGCCTCGCCCGGCCTCGCCTTGCTGCGCTGGAAGCTCGGGTACTGGACTTTCGGCGGTTTCGAAAAAAGGGACATGGTGGCGCCGCCCTACTGGGTGTCGCCCCTTGACGAGCACTGGTCGCCGCTCGACAACCCGGCCGCTTTTCTATGGCAGGCCGCGGTCTGCCTGCGCGGCCTTTTGTTTTTCTCGGTAAGCGCGTTCGGCTTCGGCGGGATCGTCCTCGTCGCGTCTTTTTTCGCGCTCGCGCTCCTTTTCTTCCGCAAAGAGGCCGGAATTTTTTACAAAACCCTGTTCGCGGCCGCGGCCGTTTATGTCGCGGGGTACTGCGGCATCTACTGTTACGAGGAGCGCTATTTCTGGCCGGTCATGATCCTGCTTTATTTTTTAGCCTGCCAGGGGCTGGAAAAGCTTGGCGGAAAACTTTCTTGGAAAGTCCGGTTCGCGCTGGCCGGCCTTCTATTTTTTCCGCTCGTCGTGAGGCCCATCGAAAACCTGGCCATGACCTGGCCCGCCATTTTTCAGCCGCGGAAGAATCCTTACCGCGAGATGGCCGGCATGCTTTCCGGGATGAGCGGGCACGCGGCCGCGGTCACGTGCTGGAGATGGCATGCCCACAACGCCGTTTACATCGGGTTCTACCGCGGCAAGCCCTTCGAGACCATTCCTTATTGCCCGTCGCCCGACCATCTTGTGTCCGAACTCGAAGCGAGAAACGCTCCGGATTTCGTGGTCTTCTCGGGAAGCCACGATCAGCCCGGCACGCGGCTGAGCGAAAAACTCAAAAACGACCCGCGCTTTTTCGTGCGCGCCACGCTGCCGCCGGTGGACGGATGGACGGGCAAAGTGGAAGTGTTTGAGCTTCATAAAGGAGGCGGCTGATGCGTCCTGCCTTGCCGGAAGCGCCGCCGAAAACCGGGGGATTGCGGAGCCTGCCCGCGGCTCTCGCCGTCTATGCCGCGCTGGCCGTCGTCTTCAACATCGCCAATCGTTATCAAATCAATTGGGACGGCGTCCGCTATCTCAGCTTCGCAAGGCTTCTGGCTCATGGCCGGTGGTGGGATTCGGTGGACGTGCGGCGTCCGCCGCTGCTCTCCTGGCTGCTTGCGCCGCTCGTGGAATCGCCCGTTTTCCGGGGCGAGGCCCTGTTCGCGGCCCGCGCGGCCATGGCCGTGTCCGGCGCCGCGGCGCTCGCGGCCGCCGCTTTCCTCGCCCGCAGATTCCAGCTCCGCGAAAGCAGCCGGTTTGCCGCGCTGCTTTTTTTCGCCCTGCTGTTTGCGCACGGCTCCGCGCAGATCACCACGCCCGACCTTCTGCTTTGCGCCCTGATCTGGGCCTATCTTTATTTCCTTTGCGGCGAACGCTTTCTCGACGACCCGCGCCTTGCGGCCCTTGCCGGGCTCACCGCCGGCGCCGCTTATCTCGCCAAACAGTACGCCTTCCCGTTTTTCTGCGTGCATTACCCGCTTTTCCTGATGCTCAAAGCCGCGGAAGCGGAAGACAAAAAAGCGCGGGCCAAAGCGGTAAGAGCCTTTTTGATCGGGCTTGGCGCTTTTCTCCTTCCGGCGCTGCCGTATGTGATTGCCTTTTCAATCAAGCTCGGCCGCTTTACCTTCGGCTGCTCCGGCAGCGGCGCGCATCTCGGGGTTGCGCCTCCTGATTTTATCGGCGGGTACGGGGAAGACTGGTCGCCTTTTCACAGCTGGGAATATTTTGCATGGCAGGCCAGCCTTTGCCGCGAAGCTTTTTTTTATTTTCTTCAAAGCGTGTGCTCGCGCGGTCCTTTGCTGCTCATGTCATTCCTGGCGCTGCCGGTCCTCGTGGCGCATCAGAGGAAAAACCGCGGCATTTTTTTCTACAAAATCCTGCTTCTCACCGCCGTTGTCTACACCGGCGGCTACTTGTTCGTCCCTTCTTACGAAGAAAGATTTTTCTTGCCGGTGCTGGTCCCCATGATCCTCTTCACGTTCAAAGGATGGGAAGTCTCGGCCGCCTACCTCGCCAGGCCCTTGTGGCTCCTGCTGTCCGCCGCGCTTTTCCTGTCGCTTGCGTTCCCGCCGCTGGCCGCGCTTTATCACGACGTCCCGCGCCTTTTTCAAAGACAGACGAATCCTTACCGGAAAATCGCGGAAACCGCGCGGGAACTGGGAGGCGGGGCAACGGAGGCGGCCTGCAGCCGGAAGGCCATGCATGCTTCGGTCTATGTCTTGTTTTACCTGGATTTGCCGGGAAACGCGATCAAGCATTGCGGCGAACCCGAAGATCTTGCCGCGGAGCTCGAGAAAAACAAAAGCGGAAAGCTTCTGTTGTTTTACGGGGACGTGGATCCCAAGGGCAGGCTCATGAGCCAAAAGCTGCGCGGGGACAGCCGCTTCCGGCTTTACAAGACTGTTTCCGCGGAGACTCTTTGGGACGGGCAGGCCGACATTTTCGAGTTCCGGCCGGAAAAAGTTTCTTAATCAGGAAAGATGCGGCCTTTTGCGGCGGCCGCGCCGATACGCACGTCGAGAGGCGCGTCGAAATAACCCTTCAGCGCGTAGCCCAGGCCGCGGCCTTTTTCCGCGGACGGCGGCACGCTCACGCTTGTCAGCCAGCCCGCTTCCTTGCCCTCCACGAAAAATTTATCGCCCGCCGCGGCGCCCGCGCTTTTTTCGAATTCCACGCGCACGATTTTTTTCGCGTGGCCATGATAGGTATTCGTCCTGGCCACGACTTCCTGGCCGGGATAACATCCCTTGGTTTCGCTGGCGGAGATTCTATCCAGCCCGGTTTCCGGGAGCGTCATGTCTTCGGTGATGTCGCGGCCGTAACGCAAAAGGCCTTTTTCAATGCGCAGCATTTCGTAAGCGTCCACGCCGCAGGGCCTGGCGCCGGCGTTCACAAGGCGCTTGGCCGCGGCTTCTGCCCCGGCCGCGGGCACGAACAAATCAAAGGCCGGGCCTTCGGGCAAATCGCGGCGGAAAAACGCCAGGCCGGAGGCTCGCGCCCGCGCTTCCGCATTTTGCCCCCAGAGTCCCAGGTGCGCGAGATCTTCCGCTTCCGCCAGCGCGGCGTCTTCGGTGATGATGAGCGCGCCGAGCCGGTCGATGATTTTTTTTCCCAGCCCCGCTTCCGCGTCGAGCAGCACGTGGTCCGCAAACACGTAGACGTCCATGACCGCCACGACCTTTCCCTGCGCGGTCAGGAAAGCGGCCGGACATGCTCGGCCGGGCCCAAGCGATTTGATGTCGTTGGTGAGCAGGCGGTGGAGCACGAGGATCCGGTCGCCGCCGGTCACTTTGATTTTGGCGCGCCACGAAAAGTCGATCAGCGCGGTGTCTTTCGCGGCGAGGTATTCCGCTTTGACGTCCCCGAAATTCGCGGGAACGTTCCACGTCCCTTCGGCCGCGAAGCGGGCGCCGAGCGATTTCCAATAAGGATTAAGAGGCAGTTCCGGCATGAGTTTTCAGGATTTCCCGCACGATGCGTTGATGAGGAGAGGGGAAGGCGTATTTCGAAAGGTCGGTGATCGGAACCCATTTTGACCGCGCAGAGCCGGGCGCGCCGCCGGACGGATGCTCGTACACTTTCAGGCTGATCCGGTATTTGGTGAAACCGTGGTTCACGGTCATAAGGTGCTTGAGTCGTTTGGCTTTTAAATCAAATTCGCGGACCATGTGCTCGCGCTTGGCCCAGAACGGGAACATCCAAAGCCCTCCCCAGCGGCCTTCTTCGGGCTGCTGGCGCAGCAGCACGCGGCCGTCCTTGCGGCAGACCAGCGCGAAGTTGGTGAGGCTTTCGATGATTTCTTTCCGCTTCTTGAATGGAAATGCCGTCGGATCACCCTTCGCGCGCGCCTTGCAGGAATCGGCAACGGGACAAACGCCGCAGGAAGGATTTTTCGGAAAGCAGACGGTCGCGCCCAGCTCCATCATGGCCTGGTTGAAATCGCCGGGCGCCTGGTCCTTGATTAATTCCTGCGCAATGTCCCAGAGCTTCGCGATCGTCTTGGGACTTCCCACGTCGTCGGGCAGCGCGAAAAGCCGCGTGAGAATGCGGATCACGTTGCCGTCGAGGACGGCCGAGCTTTCGCCGAAGGCGATGCTGGCGATCGCAGCCGCGGTGTAGCGTCCGATGCCCGGAAGTTCGTTGAGCGCCGCCGCGGTATGGGGAAGCCTGCCGCCGTACGAACGGGCGACGAGCTGCGCGGCCTGGTGCAGCATGCGCGCGCGGCGGTAATAACCGAGGCCTGCCCAATGTTCGAGGACATCCGCGAGCGGAGCGTCAGCCAGGCTTTTCACGTCGGGAAACCGCCGCATCCAGCGATTGTAATAATCGATGACCGTCGCGACCTGCGTCTGCTGCAGCATGATTTCCGAGACCCAGATTTTATAAGGGTCCTGCGTGCGGCGCCAGGGAAGGTCCCGGGCCTCGCGGCCGTACCAGGCGAGAAGATTTTTTTGGAGAAGCGGGGTCGCTTGCTTGCTCATCGTGCTATCTTAAAATCGGCACCGCGGTTTTGCAAGGCGGTTGATATAATAGAAGCAGGGAGGACCCATGAACGCAAGGCCCCTTGAAGAAGTCCTGGCGTCGTACACGCGCGAAGGCGACCTCTACGAAGTCATGCCCGACGGCCGCCTCCAATGCTTTGCCTGCGGCCACCGCTGCCCCATTCCCGAAGGCCGCCCCGGCGTCTGCAAAGTGCGCTTCAATAAAGGCGGCAAACTCTTCGTCCCTTACGGCTACGTCGGCGCCCTTCAGGACGATCCCATCGAGAAAAAACCTTTTTTCCACGCCATGCCCGGAGCCCGCGCGCTCAGCTTCGGCATGCTGGGCTGCGATTTTCATTGCGGCTATTGCCAGAACTGGATCACGTCCCAGGCGCTCCGCGATCCCGAGGCCAATTCGCCGCCGGTCAAGATAACGCCCGAAGCCTTGATCGAATTGGCGAAGGCGCGTCATTGCCGCGTGATCACGAGCACGTACAACGAGCCGCTCATCACCAGCGAATGGGCCGTGGAAATTTTCAAGGAAGCCAAGGCCGAGGGACTGGTCACGTCTTACGTTTCCAACGGCAACGGCACGCCGGAAGTCCTCGATTACATCCGTCCCTGGACCGACCTTTACAAAATCGACCTCAAAGGTTTTGACGACCGCCGCTACCGCGAGCTGGGCGGCTCGCTTGAAAATATTTGCAGGACCGTGCGCGGCGTTTACGAGCGCGGCTTCTGGCTCGAGATCGTCACGCTGCTCATCCCGGGCTTCAATGATTCCGACGACGAAGTGCGCCGCCTCACGGATTTCGTGGCCTCGGTGTCGCCCGAGATTCCCTGGCACGTCACCGCGTTCCACCCGGATTACAAGATGACCGATCACGACAATACCACAGCCGTGCAGCTGCTCCGCGCCGCGGAGATCGGCAAAAAATCCGGGCTGCGCTACATTTATCCCGGCAATCTTCCCGGCAAAGTCGGTGACGGGGAAAATACTTATTGCCCGCAATGCGCCGAGCTCTTGATCGAGCGCGAAGGCTTTCACGTGACCAGCGACGCGGTTTCTCCCAATGGCGGAAAGTGCTTCAAATGCGGCTGCAAGATTCCCGGCTTCTGGACGATACAATCTCCCGCGAGCCCGCTGGGCGGCGGCGTGCAGCCGTTAATGTGAGATGAAAAACTGTCTGGGATTCCTGCTGAAATTTATGATCACATCCATGATTTTTTTTCCGGACAAGACGGTTTACGAAACGCCGTCGGACTACGGCCTTTCCTACGAAGACGTTTCGCTTGCGATCTCGTCGAAGGTCAAGCTGCACGGCTGGTTCCTGAAAGCGCCGGAAGAAAAGGGCGTGATTCTTTTTTTGCACGGCAATGCGGGCAATATTTCGGCGCGGGTGTTCAAGGCCAAGGGATGGGTGAAGCGCGGGTATTCGATGTTTCTCGTGGATTACCGCGGCTTCGGGAAGAGCACGGGCAGCATTCAGCATCAGGACGATGTTCTTCAGGACGCGTCAGCGGCCCTGGATTGGCTCATGAAGGAGAGAAAGTATCCCGCGGAAAAAATCGTTCTCTACGGCGAATCGCTGGGCACGCATCCCGCGATACGCCTTGCCGGAAAATTTCCCGTGGCCGCGGTGATCCTCGAAGCGCCGTACCCATCCTTCATCGAGCTGGGGAAACTCCATTATCCTTTTGTTCCCAGCAGCATGATCCAGGACTTTGCTTTCGACAATGTGCGGTATATTCCCGAGATCAAGGCCCCGCTTTTCGTGCTGCACGGCACGCATGACGAGATCTGCCCGTATGCCATGTCGCAGCAGCTCTTCGAAAAAGCCCCGCAGCCCAAGGAATTCATGACCGTGGCTGAGGGCGTGCACAATGATCTTCCCATGAAAGCGGGAGAGAATTATTGGAACAAGCCCGTGGAATTCATTGAAAGATATCGCAGGACGTAACCCCTCTCCTTTGTCCTCTCCCCTGAGGGGAGAGGGAAGGGTGAGGGGAGTCAGGTTGTTTTTTTGAGGATTTCGATCATCTCGGCGTGCAGCAGACCGTTGGTGGCGAGGTTGCCGTGGTCGTTCAGGCCCAGAGGTTTTCCCGTGTAGTTCGTAACGCGCCCGCCCGCTTCTTCCACGATCAGCATGCCCGCGGCCTTGTCCCAGGGCTGCAGGTTCTTTTCATAGAAGGCATCGTAGCGCCCGCACGCGACATAGCACAGGTCGATCGCGGCCGCGCCCGCGCGCCGGATGCCCTGGGTCGTCATCAGGAAGTCCTTGAACGTCGCCAGGTAATAATCCGCATTCTCGCGCACGTCATACGGAAAACCCGTGGCGATCAGCGACTCGGAGAGTTTTTTCACCTGCGAAACGCGGATGGGTTTGTCGTTCTTGAACGCGCCCTTGCCTTTTTCCGCGAAAAAGAGCTCGTCGCGGAAGGGATCGTACACGCCGCCCATGCGAACGACACCTTCATGCTCGAAGCCGATGGAGACACAGGAGACCGGATAGCCATGCGCGAAGTTGGTCGTGCCGTCGACTGGGTCCACGATCCAGCGCGAAGGCGAATTGCCGAAAGCGGGGGATTCTTCCGTGAGAAAAGCGTGGTCGGGGAAGTCTTTCTGCACGGCCGCGATGATGGCCTTCTCGCAGGCGCAATCCGTTTCGGTCACGAGACTTAGTTCGGATTTTTTCTGGATGTCTTTAGGCCTGTCGATGGCCTCTTTCATGAGGGACCCGGCCTCGCGCAGGGCCTTAAAGAGCGTGCTTTTAATTTGGGGATAATTCATATACAATAACTTTCAATTTTTTTGAGGGTTTATCCGCACGTAAAAGCGGCGGTAGCTTGTGTTTAAGGTTTCTACCATAAAAGTAGAAGAAATTAAATAACAGAAAATCCCTCGCAGGGTCCCCGGAAGATCATTTCCAGTCTCGGATCGGATTCCGGACTTTAGACACGCAATCATATAGAACAAAGGAGCAGGCAATGAAGACTTACAATGTGACCCTGATCCCCGGTGACGGCATCGGTCCCGAACTCGCGGAAGTCGCAAAGAAATGCATTGATGCCACCGGCGTCAGCATTAAGTGGGACATCGAGCACGCGGGCATCGACATCATGGAGAAGGCCGGGACCCCGCTTCCCGACAGCGTCCTCGCGTCCATCCGCAAGAATAAAGTCGCGATCAAGTCGCCCATCACGACTCCGGTCGGCACGGGTTTCCGCTCCGTGAACGTCGCTCTTCGTAAAGAGCTCGACCTCTACGCCTGCATCCGTCCCTGCAAATCTTACGAAGGCGTGCGCTCGCGCTACCAGAACATCGACCTCGTCATCGTCCGCGAAAACACCGAAGACCTCTACGCGGGCATCGAATTCCAGAAGGGCACGAAAGAAGCCGCGGAAATTATCGGCCATATTGAAAGACTATCCAAGCGCAAGATCAGCCCGGATTCGGGCATCAGCATCAAGCCCATTTCCGTTTTCGGTACCGAGCGCATCGTGAAGGCCGCGTTCGAATACGCCCGCAAGTACAAGCGCAAGAAAGTCACCGCCGTCCACAAGGCCAACATCATGAAGTTCACGGACGGCCTGTTCCTGGAAGTGGCGCGCAACGTGGCGAAAAGCTATACCGACATCGAATTCGACGACCGCATTGTCGACAACATGTCCATGCAGCTCGTGCAGATGCCGGACCTGTACGACGTCCTCGTGCTGCCGAACCTCTACGGCGACATCCTCTCCGACCTTTGCGCCGGACTTATCGGCGGCCTCGGCGTCGCGCCGGGAGCGAACATCGGCGACGGCTGCGCGATGTTCGAAGCCACGCACGGCTCCGCCCCGAAATACAAAGGCCTGAACAAGGTCAATCCCGTGGCGCTCATCCTTTCCGGCGTCCTGATGCTTCGTTACCTCGGCGAAGAAAGCGCGGCCGATGCGCTCGAAGGCGCGGTGGCGGACGTCATCCGCGAAGGGAAAGACGTCACGTACGACATGAAAGAAAGCCGCAATGATCCCACGGCCGTCGGCACCCGCGAAATGGGCGACGCCATCATCCGCAAACTCAAAACCGCAAAAGTAAAAGGTTAACTGCCATGAGCAAGCCCAAGGTTACCGTAGTAGGCGCCGGGTTCGTCGGAGCGACGACCGCGCAGCGAATCGTTGAAAAAGACATTGCCGACGTGGTGCTGATCGACGTCGTGGAAGGCCTGCCGCAGGGCAAGGCGCTCGACATGATGGAGTCCGCGCCGGTCGAAGGATTTTCCGCGAAGATCATCGGCACGAACAGCTACGACGACACAAAAAATTCCGACGTGATCGTGATCACGGCCGGCCTCGCGCGCAAGCCGGGCATGAGCCGCGACGATCTCCTGTTCAAAAACGCCGAAATCGTAGGCGGCATCGTGACCGAAGCCGCGCGCCGCTCTCCGAACGCCATCATCATCACGGTCACGAACCCGCTGGACGTCATGACGTATCTCGCCTGGAAAAAATCCGGTTTTGATTCCAAGCGCGTCTTCGGCATGGCCGGCGAGCTGGATTCCGCCCGCTACGCTTACTTCATCGCCGATGAGCTCAAATGCGTGCCCGCGGAAGTTTCCGCGCTGGTGCTTGGCGGACACGGCGACGAGATGGTCCCGGTCCCGAGGTACACGACCGTGCGCGGCATCCCGATCACGGAACTCATTGCGAAAGACAAAATCGAAGCCATCAATCAGCGCACGCGCGACGGCGGCGCCGAAATCGTGAAGTATCTCAAGACCGGCAGCGCGTTTTATGCGCCGTCTTCTTCGGTGGTGCGCATGGTGCGCTCGGTGCTGCAGGACCGCGGCGACGTGATCCCGTCCTGCGTTTATTTGAACGGCCAGTACGGCGTGAAGGACACTTATTGCGGCGTTCCCGCGCGGCTCGGACGCAGCGGCGTGCAGCAGGTGGTCGAACTGAAGCTTGCGCCCGAAGAATTGAAGGCGCTGCAGGTTTCGGCCGATCACGTGCGCGAAAATTGCGGAAAACTGAGCGTCCCGGTTTAAATTTTCGGAAGGCCTGCCCCCGCCTTTCCCCAACCCATCAGAAGAGCCATGAACAGTTGCGGCGCCAAGTCAGACCTCAAAGCAGGCAAGAACACGTACACGATTTACCGGCTGGACGCGCTGAAAAAAGCCGGCCTTTCCCTCGAAAAGCTCCCGTATTCCATCCGCATTCTTCTGGAAAACCTGCTGCGCAATGAAGACGGCCTTTCCGTGCGCAAGGAAGACATCGAAGCGCTGGCGAAATGGGACGCGAAGAAAAAGTCCGACAAGGAAATCGCGTTCATGCCCGCGCGCGTGGTGATGCAGGATTTTACGGGCGTGCCCGCGGTGGTGGACCTCGCGGCCATGCGCGACGCGATCCGCAAAATGGGCGGCAATCCCGCGAAGATCAACCCGCTTCAGCCCGCGCAGCTCGTCGTGGACCATTCCGTGCAGGTCGACTCGTTCGGCACCGCGACTTCCCTGGAAGAAAACATCAAGAAAGAATACGAGCGCAACGTCGAGCGCTACCAGTTCCTGCGCTGGGGCCAGCAGGCGTTCAAAGATTTTTCCGTGGTGCCGCCGGGAACCGGTATCGTGCACCAGGTGAACCTCGAATACCTCGCGAGTGTCGTGCTCACGCAGAAAAAAGACGGTGCTTTGGTGGCGTGCCCGGACACGCTGGTCGGCACGGACTCGCATACCACCATGATCAACGGCCTCGGCGTTCTGGGCTGGGGCGTGGGCGGCATCGAGGCCGAAGCCGCGATGCTGGGCCAGCCGATTTCCATGCTGATCCCGGAAGTCGTGGGCTTCAAGCTGCACGGCCAGCTTCCCGAAGGCACGACCGCGACGGACCTTGTCCTCACCGTGACGCAGATGCTGCGCAAAAAAGGCGTGGTGGGAAAATTCGTGGAGTTTTACGGCGCGGGTCTGGACAGCCTGCCGCTTGCCGACCGCGCGACCATCGCGAATATGGCGCCGGAATACGGCGCGACCATGGGCTTTTTCCCGGTCGACCAGGAAACGCTCGTCTACCTGAAGCTCACCGGACGCCCGGAAGAAACCGTTGCGCTCGTTGAAGCATATTGCAAAGAGCAGGGCCTTTTCCGCACGCCGCAGTCGCCCGAACCCGTTTATTCCGACACGCTGGAGCTGGATCTCGGCAGCGTGGAAGCCAGCCTTGCCGGGCCGAAGCGCCCGCAGGACCGCGTGCCTCTGAAAAAATCACGCCGCGCGTTCCGCGAAGCGCTCGTCACCATGGTGAAAGCCGCGGATGAATCCGTGGACACCAAGCGCCTCGAGCCCTGGTTCGAAGGCGGCAAGCAGCCCGCCCCGGAATCTTTTTCTTCAGCCGGAAGCCTGGCGCAGGCGGTGGCCGTGCAGGCGGAGCCGCAGTCTTTCCAGCTTCAGCACGGCTCGGTCGTGATTGCCGCGATCACGAGCTGCACCAACACGTCGAACCCCGCGGTCATGCTCGGCGCGGGAATTCTGGCGAAGAAGGCCGTGGAAAAAGGCCTGTCCGTGAAGCCGTGGGTGAAGACGAGCCTCGCGCCCGGCTCCAAAGTGGTCATGGATTATCTGAAGGCCAGCAACCTGCTGCCGTCGCTGGAAAAATTAAAATTTTATCTCGTGGGCTACGGCTGCACGACCTGCATCGGAAATTCCGGGCCGCTGCCCGAAGCGATTTCGCAGGGCATCAACGATAAAAAGCTCGTGGCCGTTTCCGTTCTTTCCGGCAACCGCAACTTCGAAGGCCGCGTGAACCCGGACGTGCGCGCCAATTATCTCGCGTCGCCGCCGCTTGTCGTGGCTTACGCGCTGGCCGGGACCATGGACATCGACCTCCAGCATGACCCGCTCGGCAAAGATCAAAAGGGCAATCCGGTTTACCTGAAGGACATCTGGCCCTCGCAGAAGGAAATCCACGACGCGGTGAAGCTGGTCGACGCGAAAATGTTCAGCAAGCAGTACAGCAGCGTTTTCGACGGCGACAAATTCTGGAAAGAGCTGAAAGTCCCGACCGGCGACACCTTTGCCTGGCAGCCGGATTCGACGTACGTGAAACATCCGCCGTATTTCGAGAACATGCCCGTGAAACCGGAAGCGCTCAAAGACATCAAAGAAGCGCGCTGCCTGGCGCTCCTCGGCGACTCGGTCACGACCGACCACATTTCGCCGGCCGGCAATATCTCCAAAAAATCTCCGGCCGCGCAGTACCTGATGGGCAAGGGCGTGAAGCCGCAGGACTTCAATTCGTACGGCTCGCGCCGCGGCAACCACGAAGTCATGGTGCGCGGGACTTTCGCGAACATCCGGCTGCGAAACCTGCTCGCGCCCGGCACCGAAGGCGGCATGACGTGCCTGCTTCCGGAGCGCTCGCTCACGACGATTTACGATGCCTCGGTCGCGTACCAGCAGCGCAAGACGCCGCTTGTCGTGATCGCGGGAAAAGAATACGGTTCAGGCTCGTCGCGCGACTGGGCGGCCAAAGGCCCCATGCTTCTGGGCGTCAAAGCCGTGATCGCCGAGAGCTTCGAGCGCATCCACCGCAGCAACCTGATCGGCATGGGCATCCTGCCGCTCGAATTTTTGCCCGGGCAAAACTGGCAGTCGCTCGGGCTTACGGGCGAAGAGTTGTTTTCGTTTTACGGCATCGCCGGCGATCTGAAACCCGGAAAGAAGATCAAGGTCACGGCGCTTGACGACAAAGGCACCAAAGAATTCCAGACCGTTTGCAGGATCGACACTCCCGTCGAACTTGCCTATTACCAGCACGGCGGCATCCTGCAGTATGTGCTGCGGCAGCTGTTGGGAAAATAATGAAAAAGCGCCCGCGCGAACCGCTCCTTCCCCGGGTCGGCAAGCGGGTCTTCGTGGATCCTTCCGCCCAGGTTATCGGCGACGTGCGCCTCGGCGATTATTCCAGCATCTGGCCCGGCTGCGTGCTTCGCGGCGATATCAACAAGATCGTGGTCGGCCGCTATTCCAACGTCCAGGACCTTTCGGTGCTGCATGTCGAGCGCGAAAAGGCGTGCATCGTCGGCGATTACGTGGTGGTCGGACACAACGTGGTCCTTCACGCGTGCAAAATCGGAGACCAGTGCCTGGTCGGCATGGGCTCGATCGTGCTCGACGGCGCGGTGCTCGGCAAGGGCGTGCTGCTCGGCGCGGGAAGCCTGGTCACGCACGGCCAGAAACTCGAGGCCGGGCACATGTATTTCGGAAGGCCCGCGAAAAAAGTGCGGAAGCTCTCGCGCGAGGAAATCGCGGGCTTGAAAAAATGGGCCCAGCGCTACGTGCGTTACGCGGCGGACCATCTGGACGGCAAGTTCGCGCGGCTGTAATTTCGCGCGCGCGGTTTTTTTTCGTGATCAAACTTCGAATTTGGATATAATAACCCCTTACTTTATTCAAGGGAATTTGAGGAATTATGGGAACAGCTTCATCATCACCGGCTCCGGCGCAGGACGCGCACAAAGAATCCAAGGTCGTCAGAGGCCTTGAAGGCGTTATGGTCGCGCAGACCTCGCTCAGCCTTGTCGACGGCGAAAACAGCAGGCTTTATTACCGCGGCATCTCGATCGAGGAATTCGTCGGGCGCTCGAATTTCGAAGAGGTCGCGTACCTCCTGTGGTTCGGCAAGCTCCCGAACGCGGCCGAGCTGAAAGATTTCAAGCGCAAGTTCGCCAAAGAGCGCGAAATCTCCAAGGAAGTCCTCGACATCATCAAGAAATTTCCGAAGACCGCGCATCCCATGGCCGCGCTCCGGACCGCGTGCTCGTCCATCGCGCTCTGGGACAAAAAGGCCGAGACCTTCGACCCGGTCGAGACGCAGAAAAAGGCGCTTTGCCTCACCGCGAAATTTCCCACGATCATTGCCGCGATTTACCGGCTGCGCCAGGGCAAGAAGCCCCTCGCGCCTGACCCGAAGCTGTCCCACGCCCAGAACTTCCTTTATATGATGAACGGGAAGCTGCCCGAAAAGGAAATGGAAGCCGCGCTCGACGCGTACCTCATTCTCCTGGCCGATCACGGCCTCAATGCCTCGACGTTTTCGGCCCGCGTCACGACCGCCACGCAATCCGACCTTTATTCCGCGATCACGTCCGCGGTCGGCACGCTGAAGGGCGACCTGCACGGCTCCGCGAACCAGCACGCCATGGAAATGATCCTCGACATCGGCAAGCCGGAAAAAGCCGAGGCCTATGTCATGGACCTTCTCGAGCACAAAAAGAAAGTCATGGGCTTCGGGCACCGCATTTATAAGAAGCAGGACCCGCGCGCCGAGGCGTTTCGCGGCATCGCGCGTGAACTTTGCGAGTCCAAGGGCCAGACCAAGTGGCTGGAAATCTCGAACAAGGTCGAGAAAGTCATGTGGGAGAAGAAACAAATTCCCTGCAACGTGGATTTCTTTTCCGCATCTGTCCTCTACATCCTCGGATTCCCGGTGGATTATTTCACCACGGTCTTTGCCGCGAGCCGCGTGGCCGGCTGGACCGCGCACGTCATTGAGCAGGAAAAAGACAACCGCCTGATCCGTCCCTCGGCCGAGTATGTCGGCCCCATGGGGCAGCATTACGTTCCCATTCAGGAGCGCATGTGAACATTCACGAATATCAGGCCAAGGAAATTTTCGCCCGCTACGGCATTCCCGGCCACAAGCGCGCCGTGGCCTCAACTCCGGACGAAGCTTTCGAAGCGGCGCAGAAGCTCGCGGACGCCGGCCATTATTTCGTCGTGAAGGCCCAGGTGCACGCGGGCGCGCGCGGCAAGGGCGGCGGCATTAAGATCGCCAAGACGCCCGAAGAAGCGCGCGAGAAAGCCGCGGCCATTCTCGGCAAAAATCTGGTCACGCCGCAGACCGGCCCCGAAGGCAAGCCCGTGGACAAGGTCCTGGTCGAAGCGACCTCCGACATCGCGAAGGAATATTACGCGAGCGTGGTGCTGGACCGCAGCTTTGCCAAGCCCTGCCTCATTGTTTCCGAGTCCGGGGGCATGAACATCGAAGAAGTCGCCGCGACTGACCCGTCCAAGATTCTCAAGGCGCATTTCGCCGCCTCCGCCGGGCTTGATCCCGCGCAGGCGCGCCGCACGGCCGACCGTCTCATCAGCGATCCGGCGAAAGCCAAAATTTTCGCGGATATTTTCGTGGCCATGGCCAAGATTTTCGTGGACCTCGACTGCTCGCTCATCGAAATCAACCCGCTGGCGGTCATGAAAAACGGGGAAGTCATCGCGATCGACGCCAAAATCAATTTTGACGAGAACGGCCTTTACCGTCATCCGGAAATCGCGGCGCTCCACGATCCGCGCCAGGAAGACCCGCGCGACCTCGAGGCGCAGAAGCACAATCTCAGCTATGTCGGCCTCACCGGCAACATCGGCTGCATCGTGAACGGA
>DATJFP010000018.1 GCA_035495615.1 Verrucomicrobiia bacterium
ATGTGGCGCGCGGCAGCCTCGTAATCCTCACGCATGAGCGCGGCGCCGGTGAGCGCGGTATCGCCGCGCATGCCGAAGCGCTGGGCCCCGAAGTAATTCGGCACGCCTTTTTCCTGAAGGCGCGACAAAACAGTCCGAAAGTCCGGAAGCCGCGCGGCCTCCATGCCGCGGAGCTTCAGGACAAACCGGTTCCCTTTCAAATGCCCGATTCTTAATTTGTTGCGGTGGCGCGTGACCGTGAGGACACACAGGTCCGGAATTTGCAGCTCCTGGATGCGGGCCGGGTCCGCGTGCTCAAGGCTCAGCCATTGGCGGGTCACGGCGCGCGCGTCCTTCAACCCGGCCGCGCCGATTTCCTTGGCCGGCACGTTCATCACCTTCGCGATGCGGCGGCAGGCCTCATGCGTGGAAATTCCTTTTTTCTCGATCCGGAAATAAACGTGGTCGCCTTCGCCGCACGGCTCGTACGCGGGGATTTCTTCCACCTCGAAGTCTTCCTCGGTCTGGCGCGCGGTCAGGGCAAGAGGCGGGATGTCCGCCGTAAGATAAGGCCAATTTTTTTCCATGGTTTTGTTATTATGGCATACATGAACGCTTTGCCCGACGAAAAAATCAGGCGCTTCCAGGCGCTGCTCGCGGATGCGCGGCGCGTGGTGTTTTTTACGGGCGCGGGCATGTCCACCGAATGCGGGATCTCGGATTACCGCTCGCAGGGGGGCCTGTGGCAAAGGTATCAGCCCGTCACGTTCCAGGAATTCCTGGAAGACGAAGACAAAAGGAAAGAATACTGGGCGAGGAAAAAAGAGATGTTCGGCACGATCCGCGCCGCGCTTCCCGGGCCCGGGCATCTGGCCATGGCGCGCTTCGAAACCTCGCCGCATTTTCTCGGGCTCATCACGCAGAACATCGACGGCCTGCACGCCAGGGCCGGAAGTAAAAAAATCCTGGAACTGCACGGCACCAATCTCGAAACGCTTTGCCTGGGCTGCGAAAAAACCGAGGATTTCGAAATCGTCTATGCCCGGCTTCTCCGGGGCGAGGAAGCGCCCCGCTGCCTTGCCTGCGGCGGGCTGCTGAAACCCAACACCATTTCCTTCGGCCAGGAACTGGATGCCCGCACCCTTTACACGGCCTTTGACTGGGCCGCCCAATGCGACCTCATGATCTGCGCGGGATCGAGCCTGGTCGTGCAGCCCGCGGCCTCGCTGCCCCGGCGCGCCAAGGAAGCCGGGGCCGGGCTTGTCCTCATCAACCGGGAGCCGACCCCTCTGGACCCCTTGGCGGACCTGGCTGTGCACACCGATCTGGGGCCTTTTTTAAATGCCGGCCTGCCTTAAAAGGACCCCCGTTCCCGTGCTATAATGCGGTCCTATGACAGGCCTCAGTTGGAACAACCTCCGGGAAAACGCGCTCCTCGAAAAGAAGATCACGGAACTCGACCTGACGATCAGCAGGACCGCGATCGCCACCCTGATCCAGAAACTTTACCGCGAGCTGCAGGACAAAGGCCTTTCCTTTCTCCCGCCCTGTTTTCTGGCCGACGAGTGGTTCTGCCCCGTGGGCGTGCCCGCCATCGGCATTCCGTTTTATCTCGCACATCCGCGCCTGCGCCGCCTCGAAAAAAAAATGATGCTGGAAGCCGAGGGCGATTCGAAGACCGAATTCCTGAAGCTGATCCGCCACGAGGCCGGGCACGCGTATTCCTACGCCTACAATCTTTATAAGAAAAGCCGCTGGCGCGAATTGTTCGGGCCCGCGTCCAAGGAATATCCGGACACGTACCGCCCGCGGCCGCACAGCCGCTCGTACGTGATCCATCTCGAAAACTGGTACGCGCAAAGCCATCCGGACGAGGACTTCGCCGAAACGTTCGCGGTGTGGCTGACGCCGAACCTCAACTGGAAGCAGCGCTACCGAGGCTGGAAGGGCGCGCTGGAAAAGCTCGAGTACGTGGACCACCTGATGAAATCCATCGCGGGCAAGACGCCGGTCAACAAGCCGCGCTTCCATCCCCGCGACTATTCTGGGCTGAACCTCAAGCTCAAGACCTTCTACAAGCGGAAGAAAAAACTCTTTGCCGAGGATTATCCGGATTTCTACGACAAGGACCTGCGCACGCTTTTCACGGATTCCCCGGAACATCGCGGCGAGAAAAAAGCCGCGGCCTACCTGCGCGAAAACCGCGGGAGGATCGCGGACGTTGTCTCCTTCTGGACCAAGGAAAAGAAATACACCGTGGATAATCTCCTGCAAAGCCTTATCCCCCGCTGCCAGGAACTCAATCTTTACGTCAAAAAAGGCGATACTGTATCCGATTCGCACATCGCTTCCTACGTTACAACGCTGGTGACCAACCACCTTTTCACGGGAAAGTTCAAGCGCAGCAAATGAAGAAGCAGGAAAAAATCCTTGTCGTGTTCAACACGCTGGCCCCCACGACCTTGGACCAGGATTACACCGAGGACTTGAAGCAGCCGGATTGGGAAACCGAAGCCGATGTGATCAAAGCCCTGCAGGCGCTCGGGCACGACTATCAGCTGCTCGGTCTTTACGAAGACACCCGGATCCTTCTCGAAAAGATAAAGCAGTACCCGCCCACCGTGATTTTCAATCTCGTGGAACGCTTCCGCAACGACGCGGCGCATGACCGCGACATCGTTTCCCTTTTCAAGCTCCTGGACGTTCCTTTCACGGGATGCAATCCTACGGGTCTCACGCTTTGCAAGAACAAGGCGCTTTCCAAGCAGATCCTGAGTTACGCGCGCATCCCGGTCCCGAATTTCGCGATCCTGCCGCGCGGCAAGACGATCCGCCGGCCCAAGCGCCTGGACTTTCCCATTTTCATCAAACCGCTCAAGGAAGAGGCATCGCTCGGCATCGCGCAGGCGTCGTTCGTGGAAAACGACACGCAGTTCAAGGACCGCGTGGCTTTCATTCACGAGACGCTGGATCAGGACGTGATCGCCGAAGGCTACATCGAAGGACGGGAGCTTTACGTGGGGGTCATCGGCAACAAGCGGCTGGAAGTCTTTCCCGTGCGAGAGATGCGCTTCAACGAAGTCCCGGAGGACGAGCCGAAGTTCGCAAGCTACAAGGCCAAGTGGGATGAGAATTACCGGAAGAAATGGGGCATCGTCAACCAGTTCGCGGGCGTGCTGCCGGCCGGAGCGCAGCTCAAGATCGAAATCCTCTGCAAAAAAATCTACCAGCTTCTTTCCATCAGCGGCTATGCCCGCCTCGATCTGCGGCTCACGCCGTCCGGCGAGATCGTGTTCATCGAGGCCAATCCCAACCCCATCCTGTCCGCGGAAGAAGATTTTGCCGCGTCCGCGGCCAAGGCGGGCACCACCTACCCGCAGCTCATCCAGAAGATCATTAATCTCAGCCGCCCGGGCAGCGAAGATTAACGCTGCGCGTTAAGGTATTCCTTCAAGGTGGGATACTTCTTGTCTTTGTCGGAGAGGATGAAATCCATGCCGGGTTTCGGCCACGGAATGCCCAGCGCCGGATCGTCCCAGCGGATGCCGCGCTCGTGCGGCGGGGAATAAAAGTTCGAGACCTTGTACGAAAATTCCGTGTCGTCTTCCAGCACGCAAAACCCGTGCGCAAAGCCCGCGGGCACGTAAAGCATGCGGCGGTTGGACGCGCTCAGCTCCAGGGCGAGATAACGGCCGAACGAGGAAGATCCGGGACGCAGGTCCACGGCCACGTCATACACGCTGCCGCGCGTGACGCGCACCAGTTTCGCCTGGGCATACGGCTCGATCTGGAAATGAAGCCCGCGCAGCACGCCCCGCTGCGAGCGGCTGTGATTGTCCTGCACGAAAGAAACGTCGATCCCGTTCGCGCGGAAAATATCTTCGCGGTAATATTCGTAAAAAAAACCGCGTCCGTCGTTGAAGACCTTGGGTTCGACCAGAAAAAGGCCGGGAATTTCGAGGCGTGTCAGCTTCATAAAAAATCTCCTTGGATTTGGCGTATTCTAGCGGAAACTCGCGGGGCGGGCCAGAGGTGGTTTGTCTTTCTTCATCAGGGTCTCCACGTGCAGCGCCACGCAGCGCGGCAGATAATCGAGGTTGTAGCCGCCCTCCAGGAGCGACAGGAGCCTGCCGTCCGCGTGTTTGTCCGCGGCTTCCATCATGCGCTCAGTCATCCAGCCAAAAAATTCCGTACTCAAATTGATCGAAGCCAGAGGGTCCGACTCATGCGCGTCAAAACCCGCGGAGACGAGAACGGCCTCGGGCTTGAAGCCTTCGATTTTCGGAAGGATTTGTTCGCAGAACGCGGTTTCGTATTCGCGGTCCGAGGCCCCGGCCGGCATCGGGCAATTGAGCGTCGCGCCGCGGCCGCGGCCCTCGCCCGTTTCCCACGCGCTGCCTGTCCCCGGATAAAAGGGATACTGATGCAGGCTGGCGTAGAGCACGCTCGGGTCTTCTTCGAAAGTATGCTGCGTGCCGTTGCCGTGATGCACGTCCCAGTCCAGGATCAGGATTTTGTCCAGCCCGTGTTTTTGCTGGAGATACCGCGCGAGGATGGCCACGTTGTTGAAAAGGCAGAAGCCCATGGCATGCGACAGTTCGGCATGATGCCCGGGAGGCCGCAGCAGCGCGAATCCGTTCTGGATTTCGCCGGCCATCATCCGGTCCGCAAGCGTGAGGCCTCCCCCGGCGGCAAGGAGCGCGGTCGCGTACGATTCTGACGAGATGCCCACGTCCGGCGTGTCGAGCCACGGCGCGCCTTCTTCGCAGGCCTCTTTCGAGCGTTTGAGATACGGCGCGGCATGCGTGGTGAGAATCCACTTTTCCTCGGCCGGCGCGGGCCGGACCTGGCTGAGCGTCCCAAACCAGGCCTGCTCTTTCAGATGCGCGAGCGTCCTGGCCAGGCGCTGCGGGGATTCCGGATGCCCGCGTCCCGCGTCATGCTTCAAAAACTGGTCGTCGTAAAGAAAGCCGGTTGCCATGATTTTCCTTCCAGGCTTAAGGTGTTGTCCGGGAATGACGATTCTAAATCGAAAGGGAAAGGGAGGCAAGATGAGGCGCAGCGAGGACGAGCGCGACAAATTGGTGAGAGAAGAAGGCAAGGCGGCGCGGCGGATACTGCGCGGTTTTTTTACGGTACTCTCGGTCGCGGCCTGCTTCGTGGTCCTCTGCCTTTTCGCCTACTTTTTCCGGATCGCAAGCAGCGACAGGACTTTCCGCCTGGAAGATTTCCCCAACCGCCTGAAACAGGATATCGCCCGCCTGAACGACCCCAATACCAAGATTCAGATGAAGGAATTCTTCAAGGATTTGGACGAGGAATTTCGGAAATTCTTCAGAGGAGACAAGCCGGCGTATTAGGCCGGCGGGTCGAACGTGACGTCGAGGCTGCCCGTCTTTGAGTTGCCTTCCACGATGAAATAAATCTGGCGGATCTTCGAGAGATCGAGCGTCGCCAGCAGCGGCGAAAACGGCAGCACCCAGACTTTTTCCGTGTTCGCGTCGATACCGGAGATGGGAATGTTCACATGGACGCCGTTGGCGTCGATGATTTCGAGTTTCACGTCCGGGATGGACCCTTTGAGGCCGAAAATCATCTGATCGAGCAGATGGAAATCTCCGGTTTCGACGGCCGGCGTGCCGCCGTCGTCGAAATCGAGCCCGCCCCCGGACCAGCCCGCGCTGCTCGTCGAGAAATCCAGATGGAATCCGCGTTCGTCGGGAAGAAAATCGATGGCGGCACTCGCGCCCGTGGGATGCACGGTGACGAGATTGGCCTGCCCTTCGACCACGTCGGGGTTATTGATGTCGTCCGGCGTCAGGTTCGCCGACGGAAGCAGCTTGAAAACCGGCGGCAGCACATTGACGTTGAGAACGCCCGTCTGCCCCACGCCTTCCACGATAAAATAAATCAGGCGGATCTTCGTGATGTCGATTCCGGTCAAAAGCGACGCGGGAACAACCCAGACTTTTTCGTTGTTTTTCTGGATGCCCTGCAGGCGCAGCTGCACTTTCTGTCCGTTGGTATCGAGGATTTCCAGTTTCACTTCCGAAGGATCGCCCTGGACGCCGAAACGCAATTCGGTCAGCCCGGTCCAATTCGCGCTCTCCACGGGCCCGGTGCCGAAATCGTCGTACGTGAATCCGCCGCCGGTCCATCCGTCCGTTCCCGTATTGTAAGTCACCTGCACGCCGCGGTCGGTTTTCACGGCGTTGGAGCTGGCGTTCGCGGGGCTGACCGCGGTTTCGCGCGGCGCGCCGATCGTGCCGCTGGGCAGCGCGGTCAGGTCCGCGGACGTCAGCGTCGCGGAAGGATCGATGCCGAGAGGTCTCTTGATCCAAAGAATGTCGAGTGTTCCGGTCTGATTGGCGCCTTCAACGACGAAGAAAACGCTCTTGAGCTGATTCAGGTTCAGGGCATCCAGCAGCGCGAGCGGGATTTTCCAGTATTGTTCCGCCCCGGTAATGCCGGTCAGCGGCAGCGAGACTTTACGGTTGGCAGAATCGGTAAATTCCACTTTGACTTTGGAAGGCGTGCCCTTGAGGCCGATCACGAAATTCCCGTGGCCGTCGTTGGGTAAAACGCCTGGATTCAGGTTATAGAAAAATCCGGCTCCAGCCCAGCCGCGCGAACCCGTCTGGTAATTATAATGAAGGCCGCTTGGCGCCGTGACGTTTCCGGTAAACGGGTCCTGAACGCCGTCCAGCACCAGGACGTCAAAGGGCGTCGAGCTGCCGGACACGAGTTCCGTAACGTCGGACGAATGCAGCCCGGCCGTAGGATTCACGTCGAGCCCGGTGCGCACGCGGTTGATCTCGAGCGTGCCCGCCTGCCCCGGACCTTCCACGATGAAATAAATCAGCCGGACCTTCGAGAAATCCACGCCGCTGAAAACGCTGAAAGGAATTCTCCAGAACTGTTCCACGTCGCTCTTGATGCCGCTCAGGCGGATAAAGGAAGACTGTCCGGCCGCGTCCACGATCTCGAACTTCACCTGGCTCGCGCTGCCTTTGATGCCGAAGACCATTTCGGTCAGGCCGCGCAGGTCCCCGCTTTCGATGGGCTGAGAACCGAAATTATCGTACGAAAAGCCGCCGCCCGCGAAAGTCTGGGTGGCCGTGTTGTAAGTGACTTTCACGCCGCGCGGCAAAGCGTCGGCATGGTCTGTCGCCCCGTTGCCCGGCCCCACGGAGGTCACGCCCAGCGGACCGGCCGTGCCTTCGGGAAAGACCGTGATGTCGGCGGAGGTCAGCGCCGCCGCGGGAGTCAGCGTCTGGAATCCGATCACCTTGTCGAACGTGAACGTGTCGGCCCACAGGCTTTTCGGGCTTTCGGCCGCGGGCTCGAACTTGATGGAACGGACGCGGATGAAATAAGACCGCAATTCGGTGAGCGTGTTGACGACCGCGGGCGAATCGATCGCAAAGCCCTGATACACGAGCTCGTTGAAATCCGGCGTCTTCGAAATCTGGACCTGGTTAGTGGCGGCGCCCGGGACCTTCGTGAAGAAAATGCTGTCTTCCCCGGCGAAATTGGAATTCACGGTCACGATCGTGGGCTTGGCTTTGGTGATGGGGTCGCCGTCGTAAACGAGCGTGTCCGACCACTGCGTGACAAAGCCCGCTTCCACGGAGGCAAGCGCCGAGCCGCGCACGCGGATGTAATAGGTGCCCGCGGCCGGCACGGGAATGGTTTCGGAGTTTTGCCCCGGGAAACCTTCGGAAAGGATGTCGGTGAAACTTGCATTGCGGGAAACCTGGACCTGGTAGACCGCGGTTTCGGGAATGGCATTGAAATCGATTTTCACAAGATTGCCGGGAATCTGACCCGCCGCGAGTCCCGCGGGCTTTTGTCCGGTGTACTGCGCCGGAGGATTATCGAAGGTTCGGACGTCCGACCACTGGCTGAAAGGCCCGGCGCTCAGAGGATTGCCCGCCGAACCGCGCGCGCGCAGGAAAAAGACGCCCGCTTCGGGAAGCGTGAAGCTGCGCGTGGCGGTGGCATTGGAACTGTCGTGGACGATGTCCGTGAAATTCGCGTCCCTCGCCACCTGGACCTGATAGCCCAAAGCCAGGGCCAGCGACTGAAGGGTAACTTGAAATTGGTTATTGCCCTGCGAAGCCGGGGCCGAAACCACGGCCTTGAATGCCTCAAGGCTCGGCGTGGCGATATCGAAAGCAAAGGCATCGGAGAAAAGCGTTTTCGGGCCGTTCGCGTCGCCGCTGATCATGCCCTGCACGCGCGCGAAATAATGCCCGGCCGTAAGATCGGCCTGCCCCTGCACGGTGCGCGGAAAATCTTCCGAAGGGCTGGACGGAAATCCGGTGCGCACGATCTGCGTGAAATTCGTGTCCGTTGCAAGGTCCACGCGGTAAAGCAGCGCGCCCTGAACCGCGCCAAACTGCACGGTCGTGACGCCGGCAAGCGAAGTGTCGGCGGAAGTGACAGAAGGTTTCTGTCCGCTGAACGTGTCCGCGGGCACCTGGACCGTGACCGCGTTCGACCAATCCGTGACCGGACCGGTTTCCACCTGGACATTTTCCGAAGCGCGCACGCGCACGAAATAAGCCCCGGCGGGCAAGCTCACGTTCTCATTGCCGCCTTGGGGGAAACCTTCGTGCACGACGTTCGTAAAATTCGCATCACTCGCCACCTGAATTTGGTAAATCACGGCGCCGGAAACCGGGGACGTCTGGATGTAGGCCTGCCCCGCAATATTGGGCGTCGCCGTGACGTCGGGCTTCACGCGCTCGAACGGATCGGTTTCGAACTGGAAAATCTGGAATTCGATTTGCCCGAGGCGCTGCGGCGAAAGCGAGCGGTCCACTTCGACTTCCACCTTGGCTACGTGCGAACGGTCGAAATTCCCCTTTTGGAAGTACGCGTCCGTCAAATCGAAATTGTATTGGAGAAACGCGGCCGTGAGGCCGGTCATGAATTCGGCGGTATTGCCCTGCGAGTCCGTGAAGCGCACGAGCGCCTTGGCGCCGTTGCCGCTGTTTTTCATCCCGAACTTCACGTGCGAAGCAAGATCGAAAACGCCTCCGGTCCTGGAAAGCACGGTCTTCGCGAAAGAATCCTTGGAGCCGCCGACGTCGTAAGCAAAACCGTAGCCCGCGGTCGTTTCAAAGGAGCGGACATAACCGGGAAAGCGGCCTCCGCTCTGGTTGCCGCCCAGTTTTCCGAACACGCTGTTCAGCGGTTTCAGGGCGGCTCCGCCGGGGAGCGGCGTGCCTTGCAGCGGATAGGCCGCGACCACGTTGCCGAGCGTGACGAACACCTCGCCGCGCCGGTCGATCGCCACGCGGTTGGACTGCAAGTCCTGGTTGCGCTGGCGCAGGACGATCTTTTTCACGTGAGCGGCATCAAAATTATTTCCGGTGAAATCAAACGAAGGATTCACGCCCGTATTGGAAAGCGCGATGTCCCTTTCCACGGTGTTGCCCTGCGTATCTTCGAGGATGAGGTTGAGCGTGGGAAGCCCGCCGGTGGGGCTGCCTTGGTTGTCACGCCGCAGGGCAATCGAAAAGCCTGCCGTAAAATCGAAGGTCTCGCCCTGCTTGTCGATGACGATGTCGACTGCGGCCCCTTTCGCCGCGCCGAGATCGTACATGTAGGAAAAATTATTCTGATCGATTCCTTTGACGGTCGCGTAACCGATGAGCGGCGCGGATTTGCCGAGAGTGTTGTAGCCGACGACTTTGGCGCCCGGATAATGCTGCAGCGAAGAAACCGACTGCGCCGAGACACTGAGCGTAGCCATGCTGAGCGGGCCGGAACCAAAAAAGAGATCGGTGGTTTCTTCTTGGGGCTGATCGTTCTGCTGGGCCGCGCGCTGATTGGCTTCGTCCACACTGATGACGGGCTGGCCCTGCGGAAAGGGCGAAGAAATGATGGGATCGGCGGCGCGGGCAAGCGAGCAAAAGGGATCCAGGCAAGCGAGTGTGATGCAAAGCACTGCGCTGAGGGGACTGCGCAACTCTCGTACTCTTCTCATCCTGCTGGCCTCGGGTTGGGGATTCCCGGCTTTCGCGGTAAAGCCAAAGGTGATCAAGTCTACCCGACAAAACGATCTTTTACAAGCGCGAGTTCGGGGACATGGAAAGTTCTAGAAAACCCTTAAGCTCATATCAAATAAAGATTTAGAGCTTGATTTCAATATCCCTGGTACGCGTCATTATGCTGCCTGCGGCGCCATTTTCGGCGCGCCGGAGGGTAAGAAGCGGACGGCGCCGGAGCCGCATAGGCGGGCTGCACGGCATAAGCCGCGCGCGGGGCCTGCGGCTGATATGCAAGCGGCGCCATGGCCAAACCGTTCGACGGCGCGGGAAAAGAAACCGGC
>DATJFP010000019.1 GCA_035495615.1 Verrucomicrobiia bacterium
GCGCTTTTTCTGCGGAAATCACCTTCGGTCACGGAAGCAAGCCGCTTGCGCACCTTCGGGTCGGATACAGCCGGATGCGCCCGGCGGCGGGCCAGGGCCTCACGGCCTTCGGACAAAAGCCGGGAAGCTTCCGGCGCTTTCTGCGAGATTTTCTTCAAGGCATCGAGCTCCGCGAGTTTCTGCCGGGCAAAGGCAAGCGAGCCTTGGATCGCGGGATCAAGCTTCGATTCCCCTTCCGCGTCGAGCGGCACGTGAAGCAGCGAGCACGCGCTCGCGATTTCCACCTCGCGCGGCCCGGCCGCGAGGATTTCCGCAAGCGTGCGCGAGGCCGCGTCCAGATCCGTTCTCCAGATGTTGCGGCCGTCCACGAGCCCCGCGGACAATTTCTTTCCGGCCGGAAGTTTTTTCAAAAGCGCCGGGAGATCGCCCGCGCCGCGCACGAGATCCGCATGCAGTCCGTGAACCGGCAGCGAGCAGGCTAAATCGGTATTGTCTCCGTAGGCGCCGAAATAAGACGCCGCCCAAAGCTCGAGGTTTCCGGCCTGCGGCGCAAGGAAACGGTACGCGTTCTGAAAGGCCTGGCGCGCTTCGGGCCCGAGATCGAGGGCGAGTGCGGGCTCGTCAAAACGCACGGACGCGGCGCCCAGCGTTCCGAGTTTTTTGAGGACTTCCGCGTAAACCGGCAGGAGCTTGGGAAGCAGCGACAGCGCGGAAAATCCCGGCGCCGTGGTCTTGGCCAGCAGGAGAAACGTCACGGGGCCGACGAGGACAGGCCGCGTCAGGATGCCGAGCGCCTTGGCCTCGGAGAATTCGCGGAAAACTTTGTCGGAGGCCAGCGAGAAGTCCTGGTCTTCGGAAAGTTCCGGGACGAGATAATGATAATTCGTGTCAAACCACTTGGTCATTTCCAGCGCGGGTGCCTGGCCGCCGCGGGCCATGGCAAAATACACCGCGAGGTCCACCCTCCCGCCGCGCCAGCCGTAGCGCGCGGGCACGCAGCCGGTCAGCGCGATCGTGTCGAGCACGTGGTCGTAGAAACTGAAATCGTTGGACGCGATGACGTCGATGCCCGCGTTTTTCTGGCCGCGCCAGTTCTCCCCGCGGATTTTCCGGCCCGCTTCTTCGAGCTCCGCTTCCCCGATTTCGCCTTTCCAAAACGACTCGAGGGCTTTTTTGAGTTCGCGGTGAAGGCCGATGCGGGGAAAACCAAGGACGGACGTGCGGAGCTCTGCGGGCATGACGGTTCCTTTCTTACGGCGTGACTTCGTAAAGTTTGATGGATTGGCGCGCGCGCCGGACGTAATAATTCGTGGTTTTTTTCAGACCGGACTTCGCGCCGAGCGCGGCCGCCACGGTTTCGGTGGCGCCCATGCCGGAAGCGCAATGCGTGCCCACGGCGTCCATGACGAGAAAGGCCAGGTTCACGGTCTCGCCGCAGATGTCGCGGCTCGAATAATCCGGATGGCCGGCCGAGCCCACGTAAATGTCTCCCGCATGCAGGGCGATGACAAGTTCCGGAAGCTGGATCACGCGCCGCGCATGCCGGGCGGCCGCGACCGCGCGCTCCGCGTGGCCGGGCCCGGAAAAAAAGCAGAGAAAGCCGTCGCCCACATATTTGACCGGGATGCCGTCCTGTTTCAGCGCGGCCTCGGTCAGGTGGAAGAAAATGCCATTCGCCCATTCCGCGAGCTGCGGCGCGCTGAGCGCATGTGACTTCCGGGCGAAATTGCGGATGCTTGTGGCCATGACCGTGGCCTCGACCGTGCCGGGCTTGGGGTCGTTCACACCGAGCAGGCAATCGGTCGAGACGCCGAAAAGGCGCGCCAGTTTCACCAGCGCCGGAAGGTCCGGGTCGTTTTCGTTGCGTTCCCACTTGGAAACGGCCTGCGGGCTGACGCCGATGCTGTGGGCGAGATCGCCCTGCTTCAAACGGCGTTTTTCCCTGAGATCGCGGATGATTTGTCCGAGCGGCATTCTGAGCTCCTGTTCGTGTTAGGAAAACTACCGCGGAAGAATCATGGAGTCAAACAAGCGCTCTTTGAATCTTCTCAACGGAAGGTTGATTGAAAAAATAAGGAAGAGATTTCAGGTCGTCCGTGCCGTAAACGTCATGAATCAGGGGCTGACACACGAGTAATTTCATGCGGGCCGGTTCTCCGGCAGTCATCGTATCCCTTTGAGGGCGGCTTGACCACAAGATTATGGGCCGCGGGAGGCCGCAAATCCGCGTCTTGAAAAGAAGGCGCCTTCCCTATAAGATTGCGTTATGCAGCTCAAAATCCCGTCCTCGCGCACCATGGCCTTTTTCCTCGCGGCGCTCCTGGCTTTTCCCGCGTCCGGTTTTTCCCAGGCGCCCGCCGCGCCCGAACCTCCGGCCGAAACGCCGGCGCCTCCGGCGAAAGCTCCGGCGCCTCCGCTCCTCGGACAGATCATGGACGTGCATCCGGTTTCGGAAAACGAAACCACCCTGAAAGTGCACATGAAGGAAGGCGAAAGCGAATTCACGGTGACCGGAGACACCTTGATCCAGGCCAGCACGGCCGCGTCCCAGCTCCAGCCCGGGGACCTGATCGTGATGGACAGCGGCAGCGCGCTCAACTCGGTCGAAAACGCGCTGACGAACGCGATCTCTCCGGAAACGCAGGCCGCGGCCCAGGCCGCGCCCGCGGCCGCGCAGATGCCGCAGCAGGCGGAAATGCCCATGAATCCCGCCCAGCAGCAGGGCCCGCCGCCGCCCATTCCGCCGACGCCGAAGGGGCCGCCCGATACCAAGCTTCCGGGCGAACGCAAAACCGACCAGGTGCAGCCGGGCCAGGCCCCTCCCCAGGGACAAATGCCTCCGGAAGCGCAGCAGGCCGCGGCCGCCATGGCGCAGCAGCAGGGCAAGGACATGATGCAGCAGCAGGCGCAGCAAGGCGGAGAACAGCCGCAGCAGGATCAGCGCAAAGGGAAAGACGAAGCGGCCTGGGAAAAGAAAGTCCAAAATCCCGACGAATATAAAGACACGCTGGATTTATTCGAGCCGCCTTTGAAAAAAGAAGAAGGCAAGGAGGGGGAAAAGAAAGAAGAAGCCGGAGAGGCCAAACCCGAAGAAGCCGCGCCGGTCCCTCATGTCATGCAGGTCGTTTCCATCGAGAAAAACGAAGAGACCATCACGCTGGTGATTCAGAGCAAGGACGGCAAAAAAGAAAGCGCGTCGTTTGCCGCCGAAGAGCCGGTGCTCCGCATCCTCACCCCAAAATCGCTGGCCGCCAAGATGATGGTGCAGCTCGAAGTCGTCCCGGATTCCGAGACCAAGATCCTCAAATCGATTATCGTCCTGTCCTGACGCGTCAGGCCGCTCTCCGGAACACCAGCGCGTGCAGCGCGTATCCCGCCACGACAAGCCCCAGGGCGCAGGCCATGGTCATGGGGAAACTCATCTTCAGCCAGCGGTTCAGGACAAAAGGCAGGAAAAACGTGAGGGACAGCGGCACCGCGATCAGGATGGATGTCGCGAACTCGTTGATCTTGTTCATGTCGCGGTACTGATAATAAGAAAAAAAGATCGAGAGGATGGACATCATCGGAAGCGCGATGATGAAGCCCGCGAGCACCGGCCGCCGCCCCGCCAGCCACGATGCGAAAGAAATGATGAGGCCGGAAAAAAGAACTTTGAAGACCTCGAACATGATCTCCTCCACGCGCCCCCTCACCCTTCCCTATCCCCCTTGAGGGGGAGAGGATAGGAGAGGAGGTGCTTTAAAAAAACAGTTCGCGCCGCAGCGCGGGATTCATCTTGTTGGGATTCCAGGGCGGATCGAACACGACTTCGACGGCGCATTCCTTCACGCCGGGGATCGTCAGGATTTTTTTCTCCGCG
The DNA here is from genome assembly GCA_035495615.1 of Verrucomicrobiia bacterium. Lineage (NCBI taxonomy): Bacteria > Pseudomonadati > Verrucomicrobiota > Verrucomicrobiia > Verrucomicrobiia bacterium. The sequence continues at coordinate 3,863 of DATJFP010000019.1, forward strand.
TCGCGGCGGAGATAGTCGCCCATGCCGCAGCCCGGAGCGGTGAGCGTCATCTTGACGTCCACGCGGTGCTCGGGCGCCGCGAGCGGCGTGATCTTGCATTCGTAGACAAGGCCCAGATCCACGATGTTGTGCGGGATTTCGGGATCGTAACAGGTCTTGAGCTTCGCCCATACGCGCTCTTCCACGAACTTCGCGTCCGGCACGCCGCCCGGCGCAAGCGCGTCTTCCCTCGCGTCGGCCGGGATTTCTTTTCCGAGCGCGTCCGCGTCTTTGCCCTGGATGCTGGCCATGGCGCCCTGATGCGTCACGACCGTGAAGGTGCCTCCGAGCGACTGGGTGATGCGCACTTCCGTGCCTTTGAAGAGCGTGACGTCCTGGCCGCTGGGGATGGCCGTGCAGCTCACGTCGCGCGTCAAAACCTTGATTTCATTGGAAGTCTGGGCCATGGCTTTCAGAGTATCACGGCGCCTGCGATTGTCAACGGCCTTGTGGCGAAGACAAAACAGTGCGCCCGCGGGAATGGGAAACGCTGACCCGCACGCCGAACGTGCGGCGCAGGACTTCCGAAGTCAGGATTTGTTTTTTGGGCCCCGCGGCCCGGACCCTGCCGTCCTTCAGGCAAAGGCCGTGAGTGAAAAAAGGAAGGATGTCTTCGGTTTGATGCGTCACCAGAAGGATGAGCGGCGCGTTTTTCCGGGCTGCGAGACGCGCGAGGAAATCATAAACCAGCGCCCGCGAGCCGAGGTCCAGCGCGGAAAACGGCTCGTCGAGAATCAGGACGCGCGGACGGGCCACCAGGGCGCGCGCGATCACGGCTTTCAGTTGTTCGCCCGTGGAAAGTTTGTCGAAGAGCTTGTCCGCGTGGCGGCCGCAGCCCGCGAATCGCAGCGCGGCCTCCACCCGGCGGTTGAGTTCCCGCGGGATAGGGCCTGTCGTTTCGACCAGAGCCTCGGCTCCCGCGGCCACGGCTTGCCGCACGGTTTCCCAGGGCTTGATGCGCTTGACGACCCACGGCGCGACAAAGCCGATTTTTTTGCGCAGCTCCGGGAGATTGACCTTCCCGAACGTCTCGCCCATCACGCGCACGCTCCCGCGCGTCGCCCACAGATACCCCATCAGGACTTCGAGGAGCGACGTCTTGCCCGAACCATTTTGGCCGAGCAAAAACCAATGCTCGCCTTCACGCGCGGTCCAGTTGAGGCCGTTCAGCACCGGCTTTCCGTCGCGCGTCAGGAAAACGTCTTTGAGTTCAAGAATCGCTTGCGGTGTTTTCGCCATGCTTGCCTTGATTGCGGCGTCTGCGCCGTTTTTTCTGTTTGCGGATTTTGAGAAGACGGACGTCCGCCGCGGTCTTTTCACCGAGGACCTGCGAACGAAACTTTTCCAGCAGAAGCCGCCGCGCGAGAAAACGGTTCAAATTCTGGGAACGCTCTTTCTGGACTTTGACTTCGAGGCCGGAAGGGATGTGCTTGAGCCAGACGCAGGTGGAGGTTTTATTGACGTTCTGGCCGCCCTTGCCGCCGGAATGGACGAACTTTTCGTCGAGGTCCTCTTCGCGCAGGCCGCTGGCCTTCATGCCGTCCAGCAGCTCCTGCTCTTTTTCGGGGCGCACGCCGAACCGGCCCATGCGGGACTATTTCCGGAGGATGACAATGTCCTTGTGGTCGGTCCACTCAAGGTCATTGTTCAAAAAATTGACGTGATCGTCGAGCTTCGCGGCAAAGACAGGCGAAACCGAACCGACGAGGATGACGAGGATGACCGCGCCCCAGTCCTTGAAGGTATCCAGGCGCTTGACGAGCATGTCGTAGTCTTTTTTCGTTTTCAGGTCTTTCTGGATTTCGATCAGGACTTCTTCGGAAAGCGTGATATCGGAAACCACGCCCGCGATCTCGCGCTCCGAGGAGAACGGAAATCCTTCGAGCGATTTCTGGAGGAAGGCCTTGAGGGCCTTGCGGTAAGCGGCGCGCGTTTTCAGCTTGGCCGGCTTCCAGCCCGGAAGCACGGAACGCACGCGCGATGAAGCGTCCTGAATTTCGAAATGACGGATCGGAACAAGTCCCATGAGGCCCCCTGTTGACGGGAAAGGGCGTAGTTTAACTTTAAAACCCCGCGAAGGAAAGAAGGTTTTGGCGGCTGCCGGTCAGGAAGCGAGGACCGACGAGAGATGCACGGTCATGGCGCTCAGCGAAGCGAAAAAAAGAAGGCCGACGAGCATCAAGATGGCCGTGAATTCGGAAAGGTTTTGTTTTTTTGCGTCCTGTTTTGGAATGCCTAACACGGTAATTCCCCCTGAAACTGTCCTATCTCAAAAGTACCCGCGCCGCGCTCTCAAAACAACTTTGTTTTGCTAGTTAAAAAACTCATCTTATAGCGGTTTTATGGGCGAACACGCGGGATTTTCAGAGCCGGGAGAAGTTCGTCAAACCGCCCGTTAAGCGGCCGACTGGACGGCCTGGTAGGAGGCGCGGAAGACGTCGAGCTGGCGGCTGACCTGGCTGAGGGACAGGTCGAAGCTGCCGTCCTTGCGGACCTTGACCACGACGTCGGGCAGCTGCCGCTGCAGGAACGTGGAAACGAAATGGACCCAGTAATCGTCGGAAAGCGCGCGGCCCAGCTGCGCGGCTTCGAGCTTGCGGGTCTCGATCTGCGCGGCCAGTTCCTTCAAAAGGCGCGCGCGGTAATAAAAACTTTCGGCAAGGCGCGGCAGGTCGGATGACGCGGCTTCGAAGTCCGCGGGATTTTCCAGGGCCGCGAAAATGCGTCCCAGGACGCCCTGCGTTTCCTGCCGGCCGGCAAGCGCGACGAGCGAGCGTTTGAATTTCGGATCCTTGAGAAGGCGCGCCACGGACTCGGGCACGGAGCGGCCGAGATCAAAACCGAACACGCGCGGCAACGCGGAGACTTCGGAAGCGGAAAGGCCGGCATGGCGCTGCAGGACCAGGTTGCGCGTCTCCCGCGTGCCCGCGCCCGCGAAGATGTAGCCGGCAACCGGGCTTCCGGCCGCGGGTTTTTCCAGCGACGCGAAAAACGGAAGCGCCGCGCGGAAGAGTTCGAGCTTGGCTTCCAGCGGGCCCGACGTGGACAACAGAACGGCCCCGCGGGACTGCGCCGAGAGCATGACGTCCGGAAGGCCGAGCTTCTGACGCAGGGCCGAGTCTTCGAAAAGCGCGCGCAGGAATTCCACGCGGCCCCGCAGATCGCGCCGCGCGGCTTGGTCCTGTTCGTCAAAGGCAACCGTCTTTTTCGCGGGCATGAGGCGGTCGACCAGGGCTTCGCGCAATTCCGCGCGCTCGTACGGCGCGACCGTGCCTTCCGCGGCCCAGACCACCTGCTCCAGCGGGAAAAGCGAATCAAACGCATAGCCCGCCTCTTTCAGCATGGCCATCAGGGATTTTTCCGTGACGGGACGTATCTCAGACCGGGTTTCCTGAATCGAGGCTTTCTCCCGCGCCGCGCTTGAAGCCACCGGCTCAACCGGCTTTTCTTCCGCGCCGCGCAGCTCGCTGTGCGGCACAAGCCGCAGCGTGTCGCCGTCGAATTCCACGCGGAAATTCCCCGGAATGAACGTTTGGAAAACCGCGGTGTTGGCGATGGCCTGCATGCGCAAAATTTCGAGGACAGCCTGGCGCTGTTTGGAAAGGCCCTGCTCGTTGACGACCACCATTTTTTGTTCCAGCGAGGCCTGCGGGTTTGTCCAATCGAACAGCCCGGCATCGACGCCGGTCAAGAGCTGGGCCAGCTCGCGCGCGTCGCCGATCCGTTCGGGCAGCTTGGCCGCGTCGATCGTCACGATGGGATTTTTCTCCGCGTCATAGCCGAATTTCACGGCCGCCGTAAAGCGCGGATCTTTTTTGATCTTGGCCCGATTTTCGATGGCCTGCGCCACCTTCTGCAGGTAAAGAGGCGGAGACAGCGGCGCATTGTCCGCGTACGGGCTCGTCAGCCATTCGATGGCGGCTTTCACCGAAAGCTTGGGATCGATATTCTGCAGGTGCGTCATGCCGATCAGCGCGGCATACTCCCACATTTCTTCCTGGATCGTGCGGATGGGGTTGATGTCTTTCTGATAGCGGCTCGGCGCGCGGGAAGGATCGGCCGTGTCTTTGGCCCGTCCGTCCAGGCG